>NZ_JAOWRF010000370.1 GCF_025753815.1 Plectonema radiosum NIES-515
GAGTGGGGAATGGGGAGTGGGGAGTGGGGAAGCTGGTATAATTTAAACTGAACCTACTTTTTGTAAAGATGCGGTGGGGGTAATTGCTGCTTTCAATTCTTGACAAAGTTTTTCTACAGCTTGGAGTCCTTCGCTGGGACTACCCGTTGCTAATCTTTTGACAAAGGCACTACCGACAATTACGGCATCTGCACCCCATTCCATGACTTGATGTGCTTGTTCTGGGGCAGAAATACCAAAGCCAACACCAATTGGTTTATCGGTGACGCTTCGCAATTCTGTAATCAAATCCTTGACGCGGAGTTGGATTTGAGAGCGGATACCTGTAACGCCTGTTACACTGACGAGGTAGATAAATCCTTGAGATTGACGAGCGATCGCCACAATTCTATCTTGAGAGCTGGTAGGCGCTACAAGCAATATTACCTCAATTCCAAAACTAGCAGCAGTTTGAATTAATTCTTCTGCTTCTTCTAAAGGTAAATCTGGCACCACCAAACCGCGCACCCCAGCATTCGCAATTTGCGCTAAAAATGACTTAATACCCCGGTATAAAATCGGATTGTAATAAGTAAATAAAATTACTGGCGCTCTCAAGCTGGGACTCAGTGATTGCAACATTTCTAGCACTTGCTCTAATTTTGTTCCTCGTTGCAAAGCACGAGTTGCTGCTGCCTGAATTACCGGACCATCTGCGAGAGGATCGGAGTAAGGAACGCCCAATTCTATAAAGTCTGCACCATTACGATCTAAGATGCGTAAAGCTTCGGCGGTAGTTTCTAAGTTAGGATCGCCAGCTGTAATAAAGGGAATTAAAGCACACTGTTGGCGATTTCTTAAAGTTTGAAAGTGATGAGAAATAGAAGTCATACGGGGAATGGGGAATGGGGAATGGGAAATGGGGAAAACAACGCTCCAACTATCAATTATCAATTATCAACTACCAACTATCAACTATCAACTAACAACTAACTTATTCCTTCGCAAACAAATTACGTGTAGCTTGTTCTACATCGCTTTGTTTAACTAAACATTCTCCCACCAAAACTGCACGTACACCAGCTTCAGCCACTAAGGATAAATCAGCGGGTGTAAATAATCCTGATTCGCTGACGACGGTAATATCCAAGGAAAGCAATTCTTGTTGCCGTTGGGCTAAAAGTTGCTGTGTAGTAGCTAAATCAACCGTAAAATTTTCTAAATTGCGGTTGTTAATTCCTACCAAGCGTGTACCGTCCAGCTTGAGTACGCGATTTAATTCGGCTTCGGTGTGAACTTCTACCAGCGCAGTCATTTCCAATTGGTGAATTAGTCGCAAAAAGTCTTGGAGTTCTTCATCACTGAGGATAGCTGCAATTAATAATACAGCATCTGCGCCCGCCGCTCTTGCTGTATAAATTTGGTAGGGGTCAATGATGAATTCTTTGCAGAGTAGTGGTAATTCTACCTGTGGACGGATGCGACGCAGATTGTCAAAACTGCCTTGAAAGAACTTTTCGTCTGTGAGGACAGATATACAAGCAGCACCACCGCGTTCGTAAGATTTGGCGATCGCGATCGGGTCAAAGTCTGCTCGAATAATACCACGACTCGGTGATGCTTTTTTTACCTCGGCAATCAAGCTAGGTTTGTAAGGACTTTGCTGTAAAGCACTGAGGAAATTTCGCACTATTGGTGCATCATTTAACTGATTTTGCACAGTCGTCAAAGGCATTTCTTGCTGCATTTGAGCAACTTCTTGCTTTTTGTGGCTGACAATTTCTTCGAGAATGTGACGGGGAGGGGCTTGGTTCGTCATGATTTAGTGGATAGTGGATAGTGGTTAGTGGTTAAGAGTTAGGAGTTAGGAGTTAGGAGTTAGGGCTTTTTCAACCAACAACTAACAACCAACAACCAAGCACCATCCACTAACTAATAACTACTGATTCTTTCGTTTGCGTGTATTTACGGACGACGTTTTTGATGATGGCTAAACCGATTTCGCCGGTCAAAGTCATGATTGACTCTGGGTGAAACTGAACGGCAGCGATCGCAAGTGTTTGATGTTCAATTCCCATAATTACATTGTCTTCGGAAATCGCTGTCACTTTCAATTCTGCTGGCATTTGTTGCGGTAGAGCAAATAATGAATGATATCTACCCACGACAAAGGATTCCGGTAAGTCTTTGAACATGACAGAATCTGTATCGGTGACGAAAACCCGCGAGGATTTACCATGTTGGGGATAGTTGAGAACTCCCAATTCTCCACCAAAAGCTTCTACAATGCCTTGCAGCCCCAGACAAACTCCAAAAATGGGAATTTGGCGGCGGACACAAGCGGCGACCATCTCCGGCACTCTAAATTTACTTGGTCTACCAGGACCAGGAGAGAAAACAACTAAGTTAGGACGTATTGTATCAAAAAGCGATTCATCAAAGCCATGACGGAGTGTGGTGACGCTTGCGCCGGTTTGCCGGATGTAGTTTGCTAGTGTGTGAACAAATGAGTCTTCGTGGTCAATTAATAAGATGTGCTTACCGGGTTCCACATCGGGAATGCATTTGCTCAATTTTGTAGATGTGCATTCCTCCATTTTCTCGTCTGTTTCTTTGGCTTGGCGAATTGTTTCAAATAAAACAGCACCTTTGGTGATTGTCTCTTGTTCTTCGGCTTGTGGTATGGAATCGTAAAGAACTGTTGCACCAACTCGCACTTCGGCAATTGAATCTTTTAAGCGAATTGTTCGCAAAATCAAACCAGTATTCAAATCACCATTAAAGCTGAGATAGCCAACTGCACCACCATACCAACGTCGAGCGCTACGTTCATGCTGTTCGAGAAATTGCATGGCAGCGCGTTTGGGTGCCCCTGTAACTGTAACTGCCCATGTATGGGAAAGAAATGCATCTAAGGCGTCAAATTCTTCTCGTAATGTGCCTTCAACGTGATCGACTGTATGAATTAAATGGCTGTACAATTCAATTTGCCGACGCCCAATTACTCTGACGGAACCTGGTTCACAAATTCGCGATTTGTCGTTGCGATCTACGTCGGTACACATTGTTAACTCAGACTCATCTTTGTGTGAGTTGAGTAACAAAAGAATTTGACCTGCATCGTCAATGGCATTTTGTCCCCGCGTAATAGTACCACTAATTGGACAGGTTTCTACGCGCCTACCTTCAACGCGGACAAACATTTCTGGGGATGCACCGATGAGATATTCTTCACCCAAATTAAAGACAAATCCGTAGGGACTGGGATTGATTTTTTTTAAGGTTTCAAATAGTTTGCTGGGTGATTGTTCGCAAGATTCAAAAAAGTTTTGACTGGGAACTACTTCAAATAAATCGCCTCGACGGAAGTAATCGAGTGCTACTTCAACTTGTTTGGCATAATCGCCTCTTTTATGGTCAGCACTTAATTCTGGTTGAAGACGTTTGCCGCGATAATCTATGGATTCACCTGTGCGAGGAAGATTATTAGTATTTCCATGCGCTGTTTCAAATTCATATTGAAGACGAAATGCGCGTTGTAGATAGTAGTCAACTACGACTAATTCATCGGGCAAATATAATACTAAATCCCGCTGGTCTTCAGGACGTTCTAAGCGCTGGGGAATTGGCTCAAATTGAAAAACTAAGTCGTAACCAAATGCACCATAAAGTCCTAAATGCTGGTCTTCTTTACTTGAGAAGGTATGTAGAATTTCTCGGACAACTGTAAATGCTGAAGGTTGTTTACTGCGTTCTTCTTCGGCAAATAATTCTTGTGTTTTCTTGACAGTTCCGGTAATATTATCTTGATTTGAAATTACTTCTTGAAGTTGTTGTGATTGCGATAAACGCTCTAGCAGTAATGGCAAGAGAATTTTGCCGCGATCGCTTAATGCTTTGATCGTAAAACTATTCTCTCTTGTAGTTAATTCTAAGGGGGGATTGACAAATCCAATCGCCCATCTTTTATATCTTCCTGGATATTCGTAGCTGCTAGTCAGCAAGCCTCCACGTTGAGAATTTAGATAAAATAAAATATCTTCAAGTGCTGTGTCTATGTTGACTTCTGTCATGGAGCGCGAGACACGCACACCCCCAAGTGTTGTATAATTGTGTGAATCAACAATCATGAGCAATTCCTCTATAATATTTATTAGTCATTTGTCTCTGGGAAGTTGGGACAAATGACTAATCGATGAAAATGTAATCTAACTTGTCGCCGAGTTTGTTGCAATTAATGAAGTTTTGTTATTTCTTCTTAATAAATCGTACCAATGTTACGCAATTGAATATATGAAGGATTTATTGCTATAAGTATCAATTATTTTGCTTTTTCTATTAATTTATTAAGAGAATTATTGATGAGTAATTTAAAATATTTTACCTCTTCCTCTGGTTATACAGTAGACATCTCCAGAAAATAATGTAGAGACGCGAAATTTCGCGTCTCTACATTATTTTCTGGTTAACGCATAATTAATTTCCGGAGATGTCTAATAGACATCTCCGGAAAAGAATGTAGAGACGATTCTGTGCTACGTCTAATCAAGGGTTGTGGACAATGCTTAATTTTCAAATAGGTTGTCTAATAAGTTGAGCTAGGTAATAATTGGCAAGAGGGGTAGGGAAAATGTACCTAAATGCTTGACAAAATGCTTTATTTACCATGTTAACGATAATTTGTGAATTGATAGCGTTTTTAAACGCAGAGGGGCACAGAGTAAGCGCGGAGGAACGCAGAGTCTTTCTGAATTTATTTCGTTAGGAACTTGTAAAATGGTATTAGTGTAACGACGATAGCTGTGGCTGCTATGGTCGTTAATAGTTGCAATAATTGAAAGTGACTATCAATGTATAATGTAGAACTTCCTGCCAACTTGACTGACTTTGCAGAATTGCTTGGTCGAGTTTTGGCAGGAGAAGAAGTTATTCTTTCCCAAGCTGGTACTCCCGTTGCCCGCATCGTACCCCTAAATCAGCGACCATTACCCCGAATTCCACTCCTTAGACTGTGGTAAGGTGGTCATTGCCCCCGATTTTAACGAACCCTTACCGGAGGATGTTTTATATCATGTCTCCCCTGATTAATTTTAATAAAAACGCCGCAAACGTCGTAGAATAGAGACGTTCCGGTGGAACGTCTCTACAATAAATGTAATAAGCCTGTCATGATATTAAATGATTGTAGCGGGGGACGAAGGTGTATCTACAGTTAAATGACTGAGGATTAACTGACAAACATCGATCGCTTGTATTGATGAAGAAAGCAGGTGATTTTGTTTGGTAATAAATAATGGACTTTCTGCTATGGAAGGTGGAATACAACCGTGAGAACCTTTTACCAATGAAGCATCTAAGGGAATGACATCCATTAAATAGCGAAACCCAAGTTGTTTTTTCAGCAATTTTGCCGCGATTTTCAGTTTGGGAAGCTTGATTTGCGGGTCAACAAACAATTCTACGGGGTCGTAACCGGGTTTGCGATGGATGTCTACGGTTCTGGCAAAATCGGGAGCGCGATCGCTATCAAGCCAATAATAGTAAGTAAACCATGCATCTGAATTGGCGATCGCTACCAATTCTCCGGATCTGGAATGATCTAAATGGTAAGCTGACTTTTGGCTATCATCTAAAACCTGAGCTACTCCTGGTGTTTCTTCTAAAAGCGATCGCACTTTGGGAATATAAAAGCGATCGTTAACGTAAACATGAGCAATTTGATGATCTGCAACCGCAAATGCTTTACTAGCACCTGGATCTAATAATTCTCGTCCTAATTCTTCCCGCACTGCTAGCAAGCCTTTTTCTCGCAGCATCCGATTTAGGTGGATGGGTTGAGATACATCAGTAATTCCATATTCTGACAAAACGATGACTTGAGCGCCGCAATTTTCATAAAACGAAATCAAATCGGCACAAACTGCATCAATTTCTTGTAAATCTTTCGCTATTTTGTTGATGTCAGTTCCAAATTTTTGTAAGCAGTAATCGAGATGCGGTAAATAAATCAGTGTCAGCGTTGGGTTAGAGTGTTCTTCTGACCACTTTGCAGAATTAGCAATCCACTGAGTAGACTTGATCGATGTGTTGGGACCCCAGAAATTGAATAAGGGGAACTGTCCTAAATCTGTTTGAAGTTGCGATCGCAATTCTGCCGGTTGAGTGTAAATATCCGGAATTTTCCTACCATCAGCAGGATACATCGGTCGAGGAGTAACTGCGTAATCTACTGACGAGTACATATTGTACCACCAAAACAAATTCGCGCAGGTAAAGTCAGGAAAGAGCGCTTTTGCCATATCCCAGACTTTCGGAGCCTGAATTAATTTGTTAGACTGTCGCCAGAACTTAATTTCACACTCATCACGAAAATACCAACCATTCCCAACAATTCCGTGTTCGTTGGGTAATTTCCCTGTAAGATAAGTAGCCTGTGCTGAACAAGTGACAGCAGGTAACATCGATTCTACCGACGCGATTTTCCCACTAGCCGCCCAACGCGATAAAAAGGGCGTATGCTGACATAATAAGCTGGGTGTCAATCCCACCACATTAATAACAACTGTTTTTTGCATATATTATGTAGTAAGCACTTCAGTGCTTAAAATCCTTAAAATAAACATCAAAAAATATCTGAATATCATGCCCCGCAAATTATACATTGTAGAGACGTTCCGGCGGAACGTCTCTACGACGGTTGCGGCATTTTTGTTAATAAACGCGAACATGATATTATTTTTAACCTAACAACGCTCCAGCCAGCATCTTATTTAAAACCCACTCATACTCACGTTGAATCGATGCTGATAAATCTAGTTTCATCTCCCCAGGTAATACATCCCATGTATAAGTTTCAATTTCTAAATGATTACAAACCTGATGATTTTGTACCAGTTCCAAAATAGTGGTAATATCGTCTTGGGTAGATTGCAATAGTTGATAATCGCGGATAAAAATTGGCACATGAAAGTGAATTCGCCATTGAGATGCGGTGGTATTTTCCAAATCTGGTAAAGCGGCTTCTAAGTCCGAATATTGATTAGAGTTGCTGGTAACTACTTGATGTAAATACGTAGATTCTGCAAAAAGCAGTAACTTTTCTTTGATTTTGCGGCGTTGTTCGGCATCTTTTGGCACATCTACTTGTAAGGCTGCACTAATCTGAATTTTGCCAATTTGAATTCCTACAGCTTGAAATTGCTTGAAAACTGAAACTGGATTTTCAAAGGCGATCGCAAAATGGCAAGTATCGTAACATACACGCACGTGCTCTAATAAAAGCGCTTCGGCTGCTTTTTGAGGTATCTCCAATTGTTGTCCTAAATAAGCACCACCAATAGGTAATAAATGCTTTTGGAAATAATCAATTACCTCGGCAGCATTTTCAATTAATCCATCTGGTTCTGGTTCTAAATTTAAGTGCAGCAACTTTCCAGTATTAGCGTGGATGCGTACCATTTCCGCTACCACTTCTGCTATGTGCAAAGTAGCGGTGTTGATGACGGATGTTTGGGAATTTTGATTTCCTTTAAACCAAGGTTTGTAAGATAACGGTAGTGTAGAAATACTACCTTCCATTTCGGCAGGTAACAATTGGGCGAGAATATTGGTTAGTTGTAATGTGTAGTCTAACCGTTCTTGTTTAGACCAATCTGGTGCATAAACTTGGTCTTTTACTACTTGCTGATGAAATCCACCATAAGGAAAGCCATTCAAGGTAAAGACGTATAAATTATGTTCGACTAACCATGATTTAAACTCTGTTAAGGTGTCTCCTTGTAATAGTTCTTTGGCTGCTATTGCTGCTAAACGCAAGCCAATACCAAAGGGTTTTCTTGGTGCTATTTTTGCTTTTAGTTCTGGAATATATTGCTGTAAGTTACTAAATACTTTGCTCCATTCTTCACCGGGGTGAATGTTGGTGCAATAGGTTAAGTGAATGTTGTTTTGTATTTTCATGTTGTGTGAGTGTTTCACGCTTCCGGAAACGACTGAAGTCGTTACTACGGGTTAATACGAAGTTGGACATTATAACCCAATACGGTTCAGTTAAGGATTTTTGGTACTGATTTTTGACCTGTAGAGACGCGAAATTTCGCGTCTCTACACTCGGATTTTAGGCTTAACTGAACCGTATTGCATTATAACCTCACCCCGACAAAGCTGTGCTTTATCTCCCCTCTCCTTATTAAGGAGAGGGGTAGGGGGTGAGGTGTAAGTCATGAAGGCAACTCGGTTGAAGTTAAATTTCACGTTTTTGGAAACGACTGAAGTCGTTACTACGGGTTAAGTTAAGCTTTCGGATACAGATGAAGTGAGGAAGGTGGAAATGCTTTTTGTGTGTCTATCTTCTACAACCTCTTGCAATAGGGAGATAGCTCGTTTGTACAAAGATAAATCTGCTTGGTGAACTTCAATTCCTTGACCAATTCGTTGTAGCAGGGTTAAGGTTAATTCTCCACCCAAATGTTCGCGAAACTCTTGCAAACCGCGAAATAAACTGCGGGAGTGTTCTGGTTGTGAGAGTTTTTCTGTTAGTTCGGGAACGTATAATACAAAGCCCAATGTAATCAGTGTATTTAGAATGCACTGCCATTCTAACCGGGAAATATTTCCTAACAAATAGGAGTAAGTTGTATCTAAGGCAATACCGATCGCAACCGCTTCTCCATGACGCAAGTTATAATTTGTCAGTTGTTCTAGTTTGTGCGCTGCCCAATGTCCGAAATCTAACGGACGAGATGAACCCATTTCAAAGGGATCGCCACTCGTGGCTATATGTTCTAAATGTAACTGAGCGCATCTGTAAATCAACGGTTGCATCGCGTCCATGTCTCGGCGACGTAGTGCTTCGCTATTGGTGCGGATGAATTCAAAGAAGTCAGCATCCTTAATTAGGGCGACTTTCACAGCTTCAGCAATGCCAGAACGCCAATCGCGATCGCTTAATGTACTCAAAAATGATAAATCATTAACTACTGCGTATGGCGGAGCGAATGTGCCCAGAAAGTTCTTTTTTCCAAAGGCATTTATTCCGTTTTTCACTCCTACACCAGAATCATTTTGTCCCAAGACTGTCGTAGGAATACGGATAAGTCTAACTCCCCTATGAGCAGTTGCAGCGGCAAATCCTGCTAAGTCTAACACCGCACCACCGCCAATTGCTATCAGGTAAGAATGCCGACATATCCCCGATGAATCAATCAATTTGTGAATTTGCTTGACTAAGTTGGGATTGTTTTTAGCAGCTTCTCCACCGGGAACTTTTATCGGTTCGCCTGCGAGGGTTAAGATATCAGCATGATATTTGGTATACAGTGCTATTTGCCTGAGCAAGCTACGCCGAAATTCTAATAAACCTGCATCTACTACTACTACTATTTTCTTTGGTTTTTGCTCACCATCGCTGGCAATTAATTGAGCCAGCATCGGGTTTTTTAAGTTAAAAACTTCATCGGTAAAGTGAACGCTATAGTCGAAGCTAACCGAAACATGTTGTTGAATCGGTTGCAAATTTAATGTAGTTTTTTCTGGGATACTCGCTACCATGTTTTTGGTGATGTTTCTAAAAGTGTTCCGCGATTTCAAGCTTGAACAAATACTTCTCTTGAGCGAGAACCGTCTATGTAAATTGCTTCTACAATATCGGTTTTAATGTTTTCTGGTGCTAATACTAACGAACCGCAGACGCTCAGAGTGGCAGAGAAAGGAAAAAAAGAGAGTTAGGCTTCTTATACGAGTCTTGATTTGAACGTCTTTCTCTGCGCCTCTGCGCCTCTGCGTGAGAAAAAACTTACAATTGCTGTATAAGCAAGTTGTGCTTCTCGTAAAGGCAATTCTGATGTTAGTTGCAGCGATAGGCGATCGCGTAATAGGTCGATGACATTTTCATCGGTTTGTTTCAGCTTGTCTGGAATCATAAATAATCCAAATATACCGAAGTTACAACCGCGAGCAGTCGCCATTTCAACTTCATTAAATAAACTTTTTTATTTATAATTGATATGCTTCCTAATTTTTGCGGATGTTACGCGATATCAAATATCAATAGGTGATTCGCTAGAAGTGAATTTGGGCAAAATATCTAAATCTAATGCTGGGTTGGCGATCGCATCTGCAAATAATTGCTCATACTCATCGAGTGCTTGCTCAAAAGAATAGCGCTCTACGGCAAATTCTCTTCCTTTCTTACCTAGCATTTCTGTTTTCACAGGATTGGTATATAAATCCATTACCGCTGCTGCCAGTGCTTCAGGTGATTCTGGTTTCACTACTATACCACCACCACTTTTACGGATTGCTTTGGCTGCGGTACCGCTAGCAGGAACTGAACCAATAATCGCTCTACTACTTGCTAATAATAGTGGTATTTTGGAAGGCATGTTAAAGGAAATTACATTGCTCTTTTGCACAATCAAACCGATATCGGCTCCTGCTAACATTTCGGGTAGTTGTTCTCTTGGCTGTAAGGGCAGCAGTACTACATTATCTGCCTCACAAGTTTGGCAATATTTCTCCAATCTTTCTAAAGCTTGAGATTCACCCGCGATCGCAAAAACAATTTCTGGTATGTGACGCAAGCGAACTGCTGCTTGTACTACTGTTTCTAAACCTTGTGTCAGCGCAATGTTGCCTGAGTAAAGAACTACAAATTTATCATCTAGTTTATTGGCTTTTTTCCAAGCGTTATTTTCTTTTGGTAAAGGACGGATAAAATTTACATCTACCCAATTAGGAATACACCTAATTTTACTAGGTGAAACTCCCTTTTTTATTAAATTTTCCACAAAACCGTCAGCAATAACACTGATGCTGTGTGCTGTGCGGTAAGCAAATTTCTCTAGGGTTTCCAAGGCTCGGATCATCCATTTGTTTCTAATCAGCCCAACACGTACAGCAGCTTCTGGTAAAATATCTTGTACATTCAACACTACTGGGCAGTCATACAAACAACCCAGCAAAGCTGCCGGCAAGGACACCATCAGCGGCGGGACTGTCAAAAGAATTACATCGGGTCGCCACCCATTCAAGGCTTGGGGGATGCTTGTAAAGACAAAGCTTAACTCTAGCAGCAGCCGATCTACAAGGTTGGGTTTAGACTTTATTCGCAGATAGCTACGTTGGATAGTAACGCCATTTTTTTCTTCTGTCACATACCATTTACCCCGATAACCATCGTAAATCTGCCGCTGAGGATAGTTGGGCATACCTGTGATTACCCGAACCGAATGACCCCGCTTCACTAGTCCTTCTGCCAGTTCAGTCATTAAAGGAGCAATCCCAATTGGCTCCGGATGATAGTTGTAGGAATAAATCAGAATGTGCATATCTGTCTTGAAAATAAAGGCACTTGGACTAGGGTAAGAAGAAAGTATATTTTTACTTTTTTTGTTTGATAAATCACCCGTGGGAGGTATGTAGCAGTTAATTTCTGGCAGTCACCATATAAGTCTCAACCCTGTATTATTCTTATTTATAGTTATTATTGGCAGCTTTATGCTTTAAGTTACTGCAAAGATTCGTGCGATCGCCATTGAAATTGGCAACAAACTTAAAACCAATAATCCGTAACTCCAACTAGCGAACCCCGCTGCTAATGTAGCATCTAATACTATTAATGACAACACCCCGGCTTTGACTGCAATTCTTATTTGTTCTGGGGTTGGTTGGCGCACGGCTTTGATAAAAGGCAGTAACACCCGCGTAGCAAAAAGTATAATAAATGGCAATGCAGTCAAAACTTTATAATTCTTTAATAGCCCTAGTGCCAAAAGTCCGGAAATGACTATAACAATCAGTGATAATGCTACCACTCTAGTAGTACTTTTGCCGACTTTGACTTCATCTCGACTGAGGGTGGTGATACCAGCGATGTAAGCGATCGCAATCAAAGCCAAATACCAATATTCTCCGACCATCGCCGGTGCCACACTCACACCTAACAATAAGTTCCCACCCCGACAAACACCCATGTTAATCGGACCCAAAACAGGATGATGCTTCCCCACAGCGTCATAAAGTAAAGCCATACAAGCAACGATCCCAGCCACAGTCGCACTCTTGGTAGAAACTTGCAAAGCTGCGATGACACCAACGCTCAAAAATATACTTCCCAAGATAGTTGCACCCCAAACCGATGCTCTACCACTAGGAATCGGTCGTTCCGGTCGCTCTTCAGCATCTAGTTTGGCATCGAATACATCATTAAATACAATTCCGCCACCGTACAAACCCGTAGTAGCCAGCAGCAACCACGCCAATGGTGTCAACTCACCAACGTAAAGAGAAGCTGCAAAGCCGGCTAAAACATCTGCCCAAGCAGTAACAATATTAGCAGGGCGCAACAATTGAAGATATGCCCAGAGAGAATTTCGACTGAAAGTAGCGGTGTTCATGGGGGAGGTGGGAGAGTGGGGGAAGCATGGTGTGGGGGAGGTGGAGCAGAGGGGGAACCGTGGTGTGGGGGAGGTGGAAAAATAACTCCTAACTCCTAACTCCTAACTCCTAACTCCTAACTCCTAACTCCTAACTCTTACTCAATCAATGCATATTCACGCATAGACTCGACAAGCGGTTGTTGTCCGCGCAGAACGGAGTTACCGTTAAATAACTGCCGTTGGTCGATAGCTGAGGGAGACAGCCAATCAGCAGAGTGCATTTGACCGCTTTGGCTGTAAGCTGCGAGTGCGTTTTCATAACAGACTGCTTTGACATCAGATTCTCTTATTCCTCTGTCTATCATCAGTTGAGCAGTTTTAGGAACAGCTAGCGGATCGCTAATTCCCCAGTCAGCGCTGCTGTCTACAATGATGCGACGAACGTTGTCACGTCCCGCTTCGCTTTCGCTTCCATATTGGCGTACAATCTCCACCATGCGAGCATTGCCCATTTTGGTATTCGGATAAATTGTGAAACCTGCCCAAAAGCCCCGATCCAAAACTTCTTCAACCGTCTCTTCATTGTTATGATCCACAATCACCTTCGATGGATCTAACCCATGTTCAATGCAGACATCCATACTACGACTGGTGCCTGCTTTTTTATTCCGATGGGGTGTGTGAATTAACACTACCATGTCAAGTTCTTTTGCCAACTCTAACTGTAGACGGAAGTATTTATCTTCGGCAGGCGTCATATCGTCGTAGCCAATTTCACCAATAGCGACTACACCCTCTTTGCAAGCAAACAAAGGTAACAATTCCATCACTTGCTCTGCCAAAGCTTCATTATTAGCTTCTTTAGAATTCAAACCAATCGTGCAATAATGGCGGATACCGAACTGAGCCGCTCGAAAGCGCTCCCATCCCACCAAGCTGCTAAAATAATCTTGGAACGAACCAACATTAGTCCGGGGTTGTCCCAACCAAAAAGCTGGCTCAATTACAGCCACAATACCCGATTCCCGCATCATCAGGTAATCATAAGTTGTGCGGGCAGTCATGTGAATATGAGGATCAATAAACATCATATTATTTCTTCCTTCGTAGTAAGCACTTCAGTGCTTAAATCAGTGCTTAAATCAGTGCTTAAATCAGTACTTAAATCAGTGCCGAAAATAAACCTCAAAACCCCTACCACTACCCCTTAACCAAATCCACCAATTGCCAAATCTCCCGACAAACCGATCGCCCAGCAGCTTGACGTTCATTGGCGTAATCAACTAACATTCTTGCTAGTTCTGGATTTGCACGTTGGTTAAGCCCCTGAATTAAACTTACAGGGCTGCCAACAAAAAAAGCTTTCAGCACCATCTGATTCCAAGCCAAATTGTCAAAATACTGTGCCGGATAAGGATTTGTTAAAGCAACAGCATTAAAAACTGCCGTCATATTGCTGCGAACTCCTTCAGCAGCACGGTGACGAAGTTTTTCTGGGTAAGGTAAAAGCGGTAAAGCTTGATAAAGTGCAATTAATTCCCCCACATCCGCAGTGGTGAAAACTTGCTCCAACGTGTGCAGATATTTATCAGCATCATCATCAGGCAAAGACAGCAGCAATAAAGTCCGAGCAGCTTGATCCACACTCCACTTAGTGGGAACCCAACCTGCTACTATTGCCGAGGCTGCTTTTAACCCATCTTGTGTTAAGTCCAAGTCATTTTTGCCAGTATAACGAGGCACAGCGCTGAAAGCTGTAAAGAACACTCGCACATTAGCACCGTTGCTTATCTGCTTTCTTTTTTCATCCAGCCAGGTAAGACTTTGTGTATTCAACCGCTCTGAAAGCCAGCGATGTAATAAATCAGTGACACTAATTAAGTTTAAATTAATTACAGCAGACATAATTAATAACACTTTTTCAAATACTTGTCTTTTTTCTCTCTCGTTCCCTGTCTGCGATCAAGTGTCGAGCTAATTAACACTAATAAAAACATCCCAACCCCCGTAGAGACGTTCCACAGGAACGTCTCTACATGATATGCCACAGGAACGTCTCTACATGATATGCCACAGGAACGTCTCTACATGATACGTAATTAAAGGACATGATATGAGAGGGAATACGTACATGTGGGCTGCTGCCCTCCTTTGATTGAGGGTACGAAGCTAAACTGTAGTCTTTTGCAGTTGCTTCTCTAAAGTGATGATTGTCCTTTGCCGCTTGTCTTTCTTCAATTTGACAACAGTAGCTCCTATTCCCAACAAAGCTAGAGCTAATGTTGTGCTTGGTTCAGGCACTCTCGCTCCGTTTTCTACCTTCAACACTTGAACGCGACCTTGGAAGAAATCGCCTACATACAGCTTACCGTCTCTGTAGCTTGTGCCACCTGTCCAGTTAAACCTGCCCGGAGTTAAATCGAGAGGATTGCCAAAGGGAGGTTGACCTAGTTGTGGAGGTGGTACAGGATTGCCAGATGCATCAAGGGCAGGTTGTCCATATGCAGTCAGGAACTTACCATTTTTATCGAATACCTGAACGCGGCTGTTGATAGAATCAGCTACATAGATATTCTCATTTTCATCCACTTCTAAACCGATTGGCTGAAGAAATTGTCCATCTCCCGTGCCTTGTGTGCCAAATGCAAACAGAGCTTTACCTTCTGGATCGAGTACTTGAACGCGGTTGTTAAACTGGTCACTCACATAGAAATTTCCGCTGACTGGGGAAATTCTTACACCTGCTATACCTTGGTACTGCCCAAGTTGACTGCCAGTTGTGCCACCAATGACACCAATTAGCTGTCCGTCCTTTGTGTATTTGTTGATTTTATCACCGCTAAAATCACCTATATACACATTGCCAGCTTTGTCGAATGTTACACCGGATGGTCCAAAGAAAGCTCTACCCGGTATCAGACCACCAAATTCACCAAAGGAGTTGATAAACTTGCCTTGAGGATCGTAAACGTTAACGCGGTTGTTGAAAACATCACCTACATACAGATTCCCGGTCTGCGGATCGAATTCTAAAGCTGATGGCTCGTCGAATTGTCCGGGTCCTCTACCACCTTCACCAACTGCCCCAATATAAGTACCTTGAGGGTTGTATATTTCGACCTTGTTACCGATCGCTGGGTTAAAACTGCCGTCTGGGTTCAAACCACGACCGTTACTTACGTAGACATTCCCGGTTTTTTCTTGTACGGTTATGCCTTGGGGAACAAAAAGTTGCCCAGGACCGAAGCCAGGACTACCTATATCACCTTCGTATTTCAAGCTTAATGAAAATGCTTGAGTAGCTGTTGATACAACTGCAAATCCCGCGCCAACTAAGGCAAATGATAAATTTTTGACTAATCCCATAGTGAAATCTCTGTCGGATGAAGTATACTCTTGGCTGGGTTTTTGTTCCCCTGTCCAATCTGGGAAGCTTCGATTTGAGCTGCTGGGTTAAACACAGCAGCCTACTTTGTGAGCGATCGCTCACAAAATCAGGAATTAGAGAATTTCTACTTTAGCTAGCAACTCTTCTCTTGGCTTTTGTTGACGTTTGCGTTTGCCCATTGCAACGGTTGCCCCTAAAGCAGCAACAGCGAATAGACCTGCACCAGCACTCGGTTCGGGTACTCTCGCGGATCTAGGGTCAATCTTGATGATTTGTCCTGTGCCGGCGAGTCTGGCGCGATTTGAGATATACAAGTTACCATCAGGACCAACAGTAATACCAGAAGCTGCTTCTAATCCGTTACCACTCCAGATAGTTGTACGAGTACCATCTTTGGCAATTTTGATTACAGAACCGCTAATATCACCAGTAATTACACCACCCTGTTGAATTTCCTTCCATTCGGAATTATTGATGTGTTGCAATGCATACAAGCTGCCATCAGCGTCGTATGCCACACCTGTCAACTGTGTAAAGCCATCTAGGATGGTTTTGATTGACAAATCATCGCCAACGCTAAAGATGCGTGCTTCTTTCTCTGGATAGGGGAAGTAACTGTATTCGCTGACCGTTAAACTGCCATCAGGAGCAAGTGCTATACCTGTAGGTACTGATTGGTTAGATACAGGCAGACCATTCACAGCCTTTGTATAACCTGGGGGCAGTGGTGCACCTCCTGTTGGGTCTACTGTCCCCTCAGGAAGAGTTGGGAATTGGTCTACAGTTAGTTGTATTCTTTTTTGAGGGAACGCGGCTACATTCTTAATACCAGTGCCATCGAGTCCCACTGAGTATATAGTGTTTCCACCGCCATCAACAACGTAAGCGTTATCACCCTTAATTGTAAAGGCATAGGGGTTAGAAATTAAATCAGTGCCATCGGGATTATTTAGGGCTTCATACTGAGCAAAATCGGCAAGAGCTGTCAGCGAACCAGTGCCTAAGTCTACTTTGTATAGTTTACCCAGGTCAGGAGATTTTAATACGGTATCGCGTTTGGTTGGGTCGCCGGCATAACCTGTCAATAGATAAGCGTTACCTTTGGAATCAAATTTGAAGTCCGCAGGACCTGCTGCTTGTTCCCCAGAAGGTACTAATGCTATGGATGTAAGAGTTGAAAATACATCTGTTTTTGTACCGTCCTTAGCAATTTTGATGACGCTACCGTTAGGACCAGCACATAAAGGAATATATTGGGCACTAGGTGATGGGATACATCTTCCGTCGTTTCCGTCTCCCCCTTTACCGCTGGTTGTCACATAAAGACTACCATCGGGACCAAACGCTGTGTTCCGGGGGTTATTAAGACCGTCAGCAAGTACCGACAGCGATGCGGCTTCTGCTGCTTGGTTTAGAGCAACAGTGGCAATGCTAACGGTTAAAAGTTTAAGGGCAAATGACTTGAGTTTCATAAAGAAAATTGAGAGTTGTTAGTTGTGGAAGGTTTAATAGTTATAAAGACAACGATTCCCAATAACTGGGAAACACAAATCAAGCATTCCCTGAGACAACCCCTCCAGGTGGAGAGGTGTCGGCTTGAAAATGAGTGGGTGCTGTTGGTCAATCCACCAAAGCTTTTTCCTTGCCTAAAGCAAAAAGCGGATTCATCGCACAGGTGTATTCTCAATTCTGATTACTTGTCCTTGTCCTGGACGACCGCCTCGATTAATGATATAGAAGGCATTATCTGGACCAATTGTAAAGGCTGCGGGTGACTCTAATCCATTACCACTGAGTAAAGTTGTGCGAGTGCCATCGATCGCTATTTTGATCAGAGATCCTTCTGATTTTCCTTTCCAACCTGAGGCATTCATATGCTGCAATGCATACAAGTTGCCTTTAGTATCGAAAGCTAAGTCAATCAGTTGGGTAAAGCCGTCTGCGTAGACAGTTAGTCCATCAGCATCAATACGGTATATTTTTGCTTGACCTTCTGGAAAGGGAAAGCCAGTAAATTCGCTGACGTAATAAGCACCATCAGAACCTTTAACAATATCTGTAGGTACTGATTGAATTGCTATTTGCGATGGTGGTGCTTGACGATAAGTATTAGCTGGTGGTACATGTCCCCGGTCAAAGTTTTGCGAGTTAGAACCGGGGAAGATTGGATTAGTTAATATTTGGTTGGGAATTGCAGCAATTACCTTTAGATCGCTACCATCAATATTTCCACTGAGTACGTTGTTTGTCCCTGCATCAACTAATACAATTTTATCTGCGTCTATGTAAAAAGACAAGGGGTTACTGACGACTTCACATGAACTTGATATAGAGTTATTAGTAAGTTCATAATTAGCTATATCGGCAGTGCTAGTCCAAGTATTTGTACTTAAGTCGGCAGTGATAATTTTCCCTAAGTCGGTGTTGCCTAATGCGCGATCGCGTAAGGCTGGATTCGCAGCATACCCAATCACAACATAAGCCTTACCTTGAGCATCAAATTTGATATCGTGAGGACCAGCAGCTCCAGTCCCATCAGCAAATGCCACAGAAGGTAAACCTGTCAGTACAGGTTTAACGATGCCATTTTCAATTATTGCGATCGCACCACTCGTGCCATAACATAAATCACCTTGACCGCTGGGTGATGGAACACTCTTGCCATCTCCCCCAATTCCCGATAAAGCAATATAAAGACTACCGTCGGGACTAAAGCTTAGACCTTTCGGATTATTAAGACCGTCGGCAAGTACTGCAAACGATGTAATAGTATGTTCCTTCAGTTTCATTTTAAAAATTAAGAATTAGAAGAACAGAGTAGGAGTTGTAGAGACGCGAAATTTCGCGTCTGTTAGGAATTCTTTATTCCTAACTATCAACTCCTAACTCCTCACTTTATTTGCCCTGCGGTGCATAGCTCATACCACGGTCAAACGATTGTAGATTGCCGGCTTTGGCTTCTGTCAAACGTTTGATGTTCATGTTCTCAGCCCCAAAATCTTCAATTTGAAGTTTGCCGTAAGGCAGTTGTTCATCCTGTTTCCAAAATGTGATTCGGTGCAAAATAAAACCAGGAGCTTCCGCATCACCGAAAGCATAAGAAGCCGGTATCAACATGCTCGGACAGCGTTGATAAAATCCTTGCTCAGGATAAAAGAATTCATGCTCTACCAAATACCATTTACTAACAGGTTCTACCCGCAACGAAACTTTAACTTTATGACCATATTCATCGCGATACTCACCCGATGAATCCGAAATTTCGCCATCTGCTCGCACTAAATGTGCCCAGTCGTTCATATTTTTCAAATCTGACAAATACGCGACTCCTACTTCTATAGGAGCATCAATATAGATGGTGTCAGTATCAATAAAATAACGCCCTTTTGCGGCTGATGTCAAACCAGCTTTGCGTTCCAAATTAGCTTTAAGCGAACGACATTCAGAAGTATGTACGGTATGAATTCCCTGCATAATCATCTGAGTTTGTCGCTTTGGATCGACAAAACTTAACCAGTGAAAATACACACCTTTTTCCTCTGTCCCTGGTTCAATGTAATCGCTAGGGAAAAGCAAAACTGGATAAACTTGAAAATATTTCTGATACTCAAGTCCACAATGCCATTCAATACCTTGAAGTTGCGAGTGCTGTAATTTTTTAACATGATAGTAGAGGTCTCTATGATAACCTGAGGCAGTTCCGCGCCAGGTATCTTCGTCCATTTGCTCTGCCATTCGGCTATAAAGCGTCCACTCATCTAAGTTTTTTAGACTGCAAAGGTACTCGTAAGTATTCAAGAGTGAATTCGCAATATAAGCAGATGTAGCAAAGGTATTTTTTTCCACTGGACACTCCTATAATATATTGGTGGTTAGTAGTTACTAGTTAATGCTTAATGGTTAAATGTTCCGACTATCAACTAACAACTAACAATTATTTGATTTTTAATTTTTCTAGCGCTCATAATCCGTTCTTCTGCCAACTGTTTAGCAGCTTCATTAGTGGTAATTTCTTGTTTTTGAGCACGAGCAAAAATTTCAAGTAGTGTGTCGTAAATATTATGCAATTGCTTCAAGGCTTTTTCTTCGTTATACCCAATCATTTCGTTGTAAACGTTGATGAGTCCTCCGGCATTAATTACATAATCAGGACAATAAAGAATCCCTTTTTCTGTAATCATCTGACCGTGAATTTGTTCTTGAGCTAGCTGATTATTGGCAGCGCCGGCAATAATCGAGGCTGACAAACGATGAATGGTCTGGCTGTTGAGAATTCCACCTAATGCACAAGGAGAAAATACATCGACATTGAGAGAGTAAATTTCGTCTGGAGCGACAACCGTTGCACCTAAAGTGCGTTTTACTTCTTCTGCTTTTTCTTGACTAATATCAGTGACAAAAAGCTCTGCACCGTTTTCGTGTAAAAGTTGGCAAACATTTCTGCCAACGTTGCCCAAACCTTGAACAGCGACTTTTAGCCCTTCTAAATTTTCGCTTTGCAGGTGAAATTTCACGGCAGCTTTGATGCCTAAAAATACACCTTGGGCTGTGATGGGAGCAGGTCCACCAGATTTTTCTTCTACCCCAACTACATAATTAGTTTCTTGACTAATTGTTCTGACATTTTCTGGGGTAAGATTCACATCTTGCCCGGTGATAAAACGTCCTTGTAGTCTCTCTACAAAACGTCCGTAAGCTCTAAATAATTCTTCAGTTTTATCTGCGGGGTCAGCAATAATCACTGCTTTGCCTCCACCAACGGGAATGTTAGCACAAGCTGCTTTATATGTCATACCACGACTCAAACGCAGGGCATCTTTTAAAGCTGCTTCTTCGTTGACATAAGGCAACATTCGTGTTGCCCCCATTGCGGGTCCTAAGCTAGTGTCATGGATGGCAATTATTGCTTTGATGTGTGGGTCTTTGCCATGACAAAATAACACTTGCTCATGACCCATTTCTTCTACTGTGTCAAAAAGGTTCACCCTACACTCCACTTTTGAATTTGAGATTTTGAATTAGAATTAGCAGGTAGTAATTGTCAATAACTCGCAATTAACAACTAACTACTAACCACCATCATTAAATATTTGGAAATGAAAGCATTCCAGAATTTTTTGCAGGGGTTGCTTTGACTCCTTGTGCGGCTAAACTTTGATTGCGACCTTTGGAAGGTGCAGCTCGATTCGGGTCAATGATGACGTCGATGAGGAAGGGAACTTGTGATGCGATCGCTTGTTCTAATGCTGCCTCTACATCAGATTCTTTCAAAACTCTGATTCCTTCTGCTCCCATTCCTTTGGCAATCATCACAAAGTCTGTGGGGGGAATTGATGCATCTGCTCCTGTGAGTCCCAACAATTTCATCCCTTGATGGCACATGTTATAGCGTGCATCATTCAGCACAATCCAGATTGCGGGAATTTGGTATTTTACGGCGGTGCTGATTTCGTTATTCATTAACATTGCTCCATCGCCAACAATGGCTACAGCTTTGCCATTTCGAGCTTGGGCGGCTCCAACAACTCCGGTGACGGCGTGACCCATTGCCCCAACTCCGGTGCTGACTCGGTAGCGATTAGTTTCACTAAATCTCAGTAAATGAGTTGACCAGGTAAAGGAGTTACCGCACTCTGCCATGACTACGGCATCGCTACCTTCGACGATGACTTTTTGAATTGCTGCCATCAATACTTCTGGTCGCACTGGAGTATCTGGGGCACCGGCTTCAATTGGTTCTTGTTCGGGGTTGGGAAAGGAAATCGCAGATGCCGTATTCTCTGGCATGTGCTTCAGCAGTGCTTGGACAAAGGTTTTGATGTCTGCCTGCACGGGGTAAGTTTGAGCGGATGCGTAAGCGACTCCTGGCACTTCTGGGTCAATGTCTACATGGACAAAACCACCAGGGGGAACCATTGCTGGACTCCAGAAACAGGTCGGTTCACCTAAGCGTGTTCCTAAGACTAGGGTGCGTAAGGGAGTTGCAGATTGCATGTATGTCATGACAGAGCCATGACCACCTAAACCTGTGACTCCGACAAACTGCGGATGATCTTCAGGAAAGATGCCTTTACCGCGAGGTGAACACATAACTGCTGCACCTGTTTTTTCTGCAAAGGAGCGAATTTCTTCGGCTGCATTCCGGGCACCGAATCCAACCCAGATGGCAAAGGGTCCTTCGGATAGTAATTCAACACATTTGGCGATCGCTTCAGTTGATGGTGCCACCGATAAACAACCAACTCCTAAATTGGGCAGGGTTATTTCATCAACTGTGCTTGTTTGTACACCTGTGGGGATACTCAAATGCGCGACAAATCCCCCCGGTTGCGCTAACCCAAGAGCAATTCTCCGAAAAATCTGGGGAAGTTGAGCGGCAGATTCTATGGTGACAGCATAGTTGAACAGCGCTCCTGAGGTAAATATTCCGCCGATTGGCAATGTGCTGCTGCTGGTTTCCTGAATTGCCCAGCGTCCCCGATGCGCTGCTGAGGTGCAAGCTGATAACAAAATCACTTTTGCCCCTTCTCCACGAGCCGCAAATAAGCCTGTGAGGGCATTGGTGATTCCGGGTCCTGCTGTGGTGAAAACTACGCTAGGACTACCAGAAGCAAAATAAGCTTCGGTGGCAGCAAAGGCGGCTCCGGCTTCATGGCGAAAGTTGAGCACCTGCATGGTACTATTCGATAGAGCACCCCAAAGGCTTGCCATTGCTCCTCCGGCAACACCATAAGCACAGCCTACTCCCAAGTTCTCTAGCATCTGGGCGATCGCATCCGCAACTGTCAGCGATTTGGAGTTTGCCCCTGATTCTAGATAACCGTTTTGCTTATACGGTTTTGCGGTGATTTGTGTTGTAGATGCGGTATATTTTTGAGTCATTGCTTTTACGTAATTCAAACTAAAATTGCTGGCATAAAAATCCCGGTAACTTTCTCAACCACCCCTAAGACTCATTTTTTCCAGAATGCAGAAAACGAAAAACTGAGTTTCTCTTGTAACTTTTGACTAGGCTTGGTTGAGAGTGGTAACACTTAAATATTGCCAAAGTATATAGTTACTACTAAGCCTTTCTACTGTGCTTCTGGAAACAAGCCTACGGGAGATTAAGAAGTATTTACAATGAATAATCTTTCGATCGCCTTGCCATTTCTTTTGCTGTTTGGCAATAGCTGCAATGCTCACTAAGCATAGCTTACAAATCTATTCCTTGGGATAGTTGAATGAGATAGCGAGATCCTTATACATTTAAAATGTAAGTATTAAAAAATACATTTTTTGGTAAGCCAAGTGAACCAAAAATCATTTATTCTTTGCAGTTCTGTTTCTGCCAAATAACTTTTACCTCAGATGTTTGTGTTGTTGTACACCTCAATATTTAATACCCTGTCTACCTTTTGGTGGATGATAAAAACTTACGTATATCGAACAGTTAAAGTTTGATCTTTTGTGATAAATGACACTTGTGTGGCATTAAGGTTAAGATAAATGAAATTTCTGAGTCAAGATTTGCCTCAGCTTTTCACTAAATTAACGATTTTCTTGGCATTTTCAAGGAAAAAAAGGTATCAGTCAGCGTTAATCAGAGAAATTATTTTATTTTCTCCTTCTCTTGTCTTAAATTAGCCGTTTTTATTTCTTGTTTTCTAGACGTAAATGTTGTATTGTGAAGATCGAGTAAAGTTTTATTAAGAATATTATTTTTCTGATAATTTAATAAGTGGGATTAAAAAAATTAATACCTTTAATACCAGAATAGAAATTTTTAGTAATTGATGATTACAAGCCCATTTATGAAATTGGTGTGGTGCAGACGGATTGAAAAGGCTTAATAGTTCCATGAATCTTGGCGATTACAAGTTAGTTCCATCCAACTCTAAATTGGCATCAATTCCTCAAGAGTTGCAATTGGCTCACTTACTGATAAATCAGGTTGCTTCTTCTGCTTTTTGTCTACAAGAGAACTCCGAGTTTCTCTATGTCAACGATGCGATCTGTCGCATTACTGAGTATTCCCGTGAGGAATTACTAGGGATGAGGTTGCAGGATGTCGATGTAGATTTTTCACCAGAAGTTTGGTTGGAACAATGGTTATTGCTAAAATCACAAGGTTCGCTCTCTTTGAAATCGCGTTACCGCACAAAGAAAGGGCAGATGTTTTTGATGGGGATTAACCTCACCTATATAGAACATCAAGGAAAGGGCATTGCTTGTGTAATGGGTAGCGATCGCAGTCAGGAGATAGTAGAATTTTCGATGCAGCGGTATGCAGATAAATCCAAGGATGCCAATCAAGAATTGCATCAGAAAGTATCTGCGGAATATCAGCAAAAAGAAGAAGAACTTAAAACATCTGTTAATTTACTACGTTCGACTCTCGAATCTACTGCTAATGGCATACTTGCGGTAAATTTTGATGGGGAGATTCTTTGCTACAATCAAAAATTCACCGATATGTGGCAACTCCCCAAATCGATAACCATATCTAGAAAATGTAAACGAGCTAAAGCTTTTTTTGAAAGCCAAGTTAAAGATCCACAGCTTTTCTCTGATTGCGTCTGGGAAATGGAGATTCAATGCAATAACGAAAGATACGATTTACTAGAATTGAAAGATGGGAGAACCTTTGCACACTACTCGGAACCGCAGCGACTTGATGAGAAAATTATCGGCAGAGTGTGGAGTATTTGGGACGTTACAGAATTCAAACGCACTGAAGCAGCACTCAAGCTGAACGAATCGAGATTTCGCATTTTGGCAGAAACCACCGATGCAAGTGTTTTCCTGATTCAAAACTCAAAGATTTGCTATGTAAATCAGGTGGCAGAGACACTCACCGGCTACACTAAAGAAGAGCTGCTGAATAACTTTAATCTTAATCGATTAATCAAAAGCAAAAAGTTGAGGCAAGTCAACAAGCTAGATGATGCAAGTGCGTGTGAATACCAAGAAATGCAGATTGTCACCAAAAATGGCTTACAGCGTTGGTTAGCTTGTACTGTGGAAATGATGGATGGATTACTTGATTTTTCCGGTAAGGCAGTCGAATTCGTCACAGCAATTGATATCACCGATTACAAAAGCGCAGAATCAGAAGTTAGGCAAGCTTTAGAACAAGCAAAAAAACTCAGCGAACTCAGAGAACGCTTTGTATCCATGCTGTGTCATCAATTCCGCACACCGCTGAATATTGTCTCGTTTTCTTCTGATTTACTCAAACGTCATCTTACCCAATGGAATGAAGAGAAAATCCGCTCTTATCTTGATTTAATTCAAGCAGCTGTCCATGAAATTAGCCAACTGTTAGATGAGGTTTTGTTGTTTGGCAAAGCAGAAGCTGCTAAATTAGAATGTAACCCCAGACCAGTTGACTTACAACAGTTTTGTCGCGATATTATAGCACAGATGCACTTAGCAAGTGATAAGCAAACATCAATTGATTTTATCAGCCCTGGTGGCTGTTCAACTGCTTATTTAGATCCTAAACTGTTGCATCATATTTTAACTAATCTACTTTCAAATGCGATTAAGTATTCCCCTGATGGGAGTACGGTTATTTTTGAACTTTGCTGTCAAGATGAAGAGGTAATTTTTCAAGTTCAAGATGCAGGTATTGGTATCCCCGTAGTCGATAGACAACAAATATTTGAAGCATTTTATCGCGGTAGCAATGTCGATAGTATCTCTGGTACTGGTTTGGGGTTATCGATTGTCAAAACTCTTGTAGAGATACATGGAGGTCGAATTGCTGTTGAAAGTGATGTAGGTGCAGGCACTAAATTTACTGTCGTGTTGCCCAATACAATTGCTGAATATTGAGTTTTTATTCCAAACTCAAGATTCAGTAAAAATTAAGTGCTCGGCATCAAGAGAGAGTGTTTATTTTCTACTAAAAATTGTGGTAATTTAATTATGATGCAAGAAATGTCAAAAAAAATTCTCGTCATAGAAGACAATGCAGCCACGCTTAACATATTCTTAGATGGTCTGCAAGCTGAGGGTTTTGATACTATAGGTGCCCAAAACGGTGTTACTGGCATCGAACAAGCACAAGAGCATTCACCCGATTTGATAATTTGTGATATTATGATGCCGGATATGGATGGTTATGCGGTTCTTGCTGCGCTGCGTCAAGAGCCGATAACAGCGATTATTCCCTTCATTTTTCTCACTGGCAGCAACACCCCAGAAGATGTCCGCAAAGGGATGGAATTGGGCGCAGATGATTATCTTATCAAACCGTGTACAGTAGAGCAATTGCTCAGAGCGATCGCTACCCGATTAGAAAAGCAAACTCAGATTCGCTACTGGTGTGCGATCAATTCTCATAAAATGTCAGCATCATTACCGACACCAAAGACTTCAATGGAAGAACCTCTTGAGTTCAACTTTCCATCGGTTCCTCAACTCAAAGAAGTTTTTGATTATATCGAAGCTCATTATCAAGAAGGAATTACTTTATGTGATGTAGCTCAAGCAGTTGGTTATTCCTCCGCTTACTTAACTAATAGAGTTGCAAAGAAGACGGGAGACACCGTAAACACTTGGATTGTTAAGCGCAGAATGGCAGCAGCACGTTATTTACTTCAGAATACTGACCACAGTGTCGAGCAAATTGCTACAAGTCTCGGCTATCAGAATGCATGTCATTTTTCCCGTCAGTTCCGTCAACACAACGAGATACCTCCCCAAAGCTGGCGGAAAAAGCATCAATTTATACTACAAAATGTTGGTTCAGTTTAACTTTTTTGTCTCAACTGCTGTAGCAGTAATTGTACTCCTAAAGCGAACAAACCAAGAGCCACGATCGCAAATATCCCTGTTCCTAAGGTGACTACACCTAGAACTAGGGTACGCACTGCGGAGGCAATTCTGATAGTTAATTGGTTTTGTGAATGGATTGGGTTATTGGCGAAACTGCTAGCGATCGCATTTAATAGGGAGTAAACTGCGATCGCTAGTCCTCCAGAAATCATTGACCCAGTAAAACAGCGTAATGGAGTCGCTGAATTTTTTTCTGTCTCTGGTTGTTGAATTAAATTTGGGTCACTCATACTATTTTGGATTGTGAATTCTGAATTGGAAAGGGATAAGGGGGACAAGGGGGACAAGGGGGATAACGGGGACAAGGGGGACGACTTGGAAAAATTTCTTCCTTGTCTCCCCCCTCTCCCTTGTCTTTCTTCTCTTCCCCCTCTCCCTAATTCCCTAATCCGCGTATAATTGTATCAGCCCATGCTTTATCTTCTGCCTTTAGTGGTGGTATTGGCTCTCGATTATAATCAATAGTTAAATAATATCTGGCACGGGCATATATTCGATTCAATAAAGGTTGCAAATCTAAAATCACTTTTCTCTCTTCTGACTGCAAAGGTAACACGAAAGTAGGAATCTTTTCGCGAACGCTAAAGCCGTATAATTTAGCTTGAGGGCGAATTTCACTTTGACTAACAACTATGCGATAATCTGTTGCTGGCACTTCTCCTAATAAAGACATTTGCCGACCATTTCTGAGTAAATCAATTTCTACTAAATGCGTCAAACTAGCTAAAACTTGTTTTCGCTTTCGTTCATAAGCTTTTCTTCCTTCACCTGCTCGTTTGTTTTTAGGAGAGAGAATTTCAATTGTTGTGACAACAAATCCCGTGTCTATCTCTCGAATTTCTAAGTAACTTTCTGTGACATTTTCTGGCATGGGTATTGTCACCGTTACCCCATCTGTGGTAGATACTTGTGTAGCTGTTGATGAATGCTCTTTCTGATTTGATTGTTGAGAAAAAATAGTCACATCAGGGATACCTACCAAAATGGAATCCTCTTCATCACTTAAATAAGTACGTTGCTCAATTGCAACTCGATATTGAGGAGGTATGTTTGGCTCAATTTCGTCGGCTATGACTGCGATTAAGCGATGATGTACTTCTGACCAAAATATGGGATTTTCCAGATAAGGATTCATCCCTGGAAATGGAGAATTCATAGGACTAGGTTCTATTAAAATGCTATCTGAATTCCATGTGCGATCGCTTGAGTTACAAACAATTCTAAATCGTCGTTCTTCGTCGCACTCCTCACTTGCAGCTTAACTTCTTCTGCATGTTCTTGAGATTCACACAGAGCAAACACACTTGGTCCAGAACCAGACATCATTGTCCCCAAAACTCCTGCACTAGCAAAAGTTTCTCGCAGCTGCAATACTTGTGGATAAGCTGGTAATACTACCTTCTCTAAATCATTATGCAGCTTTTTGGCAATTTCTTTGGCATCTTGATGCAAAATAGCTTTGACCATTTCTCCTGAATGTACTGCTGACGCACGAACCGCTAAATTATCGCTATCTCTAACGTAAGAATCACCAAACTCCTCTCGATAGCTTTTATAAGCCCAAGGAGTAGAAACTTCTAAGCTTTTATATTTACCCAATACTATATATATATTATTTAAACTTGCCAAGGGAGAAAGTTGTTCACCTCTACCTGTAGCGATCGCTGTTCCACCGGCAACGCAGAATGGTACATCTGAACCTAAAGTAGCTCCCAGTTCTTCTAATTCTGACTGAGTTAGTCCCAGCTTCCACAATAAATTAATCCCTACCAAAACCGCTGCTGCATTCGTCGAACCCCCAGCTAACCCCGCAGCTACAGGAATGCGTTTGGTGATAGTGATTTCTACACCTCCGTATTTAGCAAAGGTGTTAGGAAATTGCGTTGTCATTAATTCGGCTGCCCGGTATGCCAGATTACTTTGGTCTGTCGGTACTTGGGGATGGTTGCAGTGGACACGAATCGTGTCAGTGCTGATAGAACCCAACTCGATTTCATCTGCCAAATCGATACTTTGAAGTATCATAGCTAACTCGTGGTAATTGTCAGCGCGATCGCCGATGATTTCCAGATATAAGTTAATTTTAGCAGGAGCAATTAAAGTGTAAGAGTGCATATTGAAAGTTAGGAGTTTGGGGTTTGGGGTTAGGGGTTAGGAGTTAGGAGTTTGGGGTTAGGAGTTAGGAGTTAAAAGTTGGGAGTTAGGAGTTTGGAGTTTGGAGTTTGGGGTTTGGAGTTTGGGGTTTGGAGTTTGGAGTTTGGAGTTGATTTGACGCGATCGGTCGGGTCTTTAGAACAGGAGTGGAGTGGGGAGTTTATCTTCATTTTTAATTCCTCACTCCTCACTCCTCACTCTTAACTTTTAACTCCTCACTCTTAACTTTTAACTCCTGACTCTCGACTTTTAACTCCTGACTCTCAAGTTTTAACTCCTGACTCTCAACTTTTAGTTGATTTGCCAGTGCTACCCATTGAGAGACGCTAAGGTCTTCAGCACGAGCTTGAGGATTTATCTTCAATTGTTCCAGTAATTGTGTCAGGCTGGTGCGTTCTACAATCGACTGCAAATTATTTCTTAACATTTTGCGCTTTTCCCCAAATCCTAACTTTACCAAAGTTTCCAATCGTCGCGGGTCATTTGCTGGTGGTTCTATTTGGTAGGGAACTAACCGTACCACTGCTGAATCGACTTTCGGGGGTGGGGAAAATGCAGAGAAGGGGACTGGACAAATTAACTTACACTCAGCTAAATATTGTACCCGCACGCTTAATGCTCCAAAGGCTTTTGAGCCTGGTTTAGCATATAATCTTTCTCCTACTTCTTTTTGGACTAATAGTACTATTGAATCAAATGGTTGAGAATTTGGTTTGGCAATGGTACCAAGTAGCTTTTCTATAATTGGTCCGGTGATGTTGTAGGGAATATTAGCTACAACTTTATTTGGGTTTTGAAAAGCTGCAAAAGCTGCAAGATTTGATGGTAAATCTAAAGTGAGAAAATCTCCTTGCAGAAGTAAGAAATTCTCACTTTGACCCAGTTGCTTGACTAATAATTTGCATAAGTCGCGGTCAATTTCCACTGCGACTAAAGATTTGACGTTTGGTAATAAACGACGAGTGAGAATGCCAGTACCTGGTCCAATTTCCAGAATGCGATCGCTCCCTTGACATTCAGCTGCTTCTACTATTGACTGAAGTGCTTTTTCGCTTTTGAGCCAATGCTGGGCAAAGTTCTTCCGGGGTCGTATCATCTATATTGCCTCCTAAATTATATGTTTTAGCCTTGCCTTACTTTTTCATGTTAGATATATTGACTTATGTCATGCAATCTGATGTGAAAGATAAAATTATCAGACTTGGTGTCAAAATAAAAGCGATCGCTTAATTATCCACTCTTCCATGCACCTTTGAACTCAAAGCCTCAAACTATAGACGAGTCCTCTAAAATTCTTTATTACCATGACAGTCATTATTGTAAACTTCAACTTCATCATTACATTCACAGACGACCAGTTTTATCAACTATGTCGGAAAAACCCGGATGTTAAATTTGAACGCAATACCAATTTTAGAGACGTTCCACGCTCTACGTCTCTAGCACAGTTAGGGCAATTTTGAATTCTGTCCTAGGAGGTTTTCACCTGAGTAAGAGGAATTTCAATGACAAATTCTGCACCTTGTCCAAGTATTGAGTGACAAGATAATTTACCACCATGTTTATCTACCACAATTTGATAACTTATAGATAGTCCTAATCCTGTACCTTTACCGACATCTTTCGTAGTAAAAAAAGGGTCAAATAGTTTTGAAAGTATTTCTGGTGGAATGCCTTGACCATTATCTGCAATTCTGATTACTATCCAGTTGCAATTAACAACTTCAGTCCGAATGTAAATCTGTTGTTCTTTGTTATTGACAAATGACTCTTCTAAAGCATCTATAGAATTGGCAAAAATATTCATAAATACCTGATTTAGTTGACCAGGATAGCACTCAACAGTGGGAAGTTTGCCATACTCTTTAATCACCGAGATTTCTGGATGTTCTGGTTTAGCTTTCAGACGGTTATGCAGAATCATTAGCGTACTTTCAATTCCCTCATGGATATTTACTTGCTTAAATTCAGCTTCATCCAGACGAGAAAAATTCCGCAGCGACAAAACGATTTCACGGATGCGCTGAGTTCCTACTCGCATCGACTGAAGAAGTTTGATGAAATCTTCTTTGAGAAAATCAAGGTCAATGTCTTCGATTTCGAATTTAATTTCTTCTGGGGGATTGGGGTAGTATTGTTGATAAAGTTTTACTAGTTGCAGCAAACTTTTGGAGTATTCACAAGCGTGAGTTAGATTAGCATGAATAAAGTTAACCGGATTGTTAATTTCGTGAGCGACACCTGCAACCATATTACCCAAGGAAGACATTTTCTCACTTTGGATGAGTTGAGTTTGGGTACGTTGCAATTTGTTTAGAGTCTTTTCTAAATACTCAGCCTGTTGTTGCAATTTCATTTCCGCTTCTTTGCGAACAGTAATATCAGTTGCCACACCAAGAATTTGTTTGACTTTTCCGTCAGCAGTACGGTTGAATGACGTGTCTCGACTGTAAACCCAGTGCCATTTTCCATCTACATCTTTCATCCGGTACTCAAGCTCAAAAATCTTGCCATCAACAGCGGTGGTAAATTTTTGGTAGTGGGTTAGGACTTTTTCCCAATCGTCGGGATGAAGAGTTTTGGGAAGAAGTTCTGCACCCATTTTTTGAATTTCTTCAATGGAGTAGCCGAGAATTTCAGCTATTTCATGATTTGCGTATATATTGCGCTGTTCTTCTAAGTCGTAGATATAAATAGTATTAGGAATCGAGTCAGTAATACGTTGAATGAAATGCTGGCTAGCTTGAAGTGCAACTTCCACTTTTTTCCGCTCTGTAATATCAAAGGTTGTTCCTACCAGACGATAAATTTTACCTTCGGTGTCAAAGACAGGATTAAATGTAGTTAGTAACCATTTTTCTTCACCGCATAAAGTGAGGCATTCTTCAAAAAAGATCGCGACACCTGCAACAAGACAAGTGTTACATTTATGATGTATTTCTGCGGCTTTCGTAGCACCAAAAATTTCTGTCAAGTTTTGACCAACTACCTCAGCGCTACACTTGCCGATTGCTTTTTCTGCATTTAAGTTCCAACCCCCGGAGCGAAATTCGCCATTTTCGAGAACGTCGATGACAAAAATAGAGCATTCAACTCCATCGTATATAGTGCGTAAAAACTGCTCTTTTTCTTGTAGTCGAGCTTCTGTTTGTTTGCGATCGCGTAGCGCAATTTGCTCTTCGCTGACATTTCTGACAATCACAATGATGTTATTATTGGCAAAGGGAACGAGACGCCCTTCAAAGTATTCTTCACCATTAGGCATTGATAGGGAATACTCAATACTCACCAAAGATGAAGTTTGTTGAACTTGAACAATTGCTTCCTGCATCTTTTCTGCAACCTCCGGAGGAAGAATTTCCACCATCCGTTTTCCTAAAAATACCTCTGGTGGAACATACAGTTGAGCATCTTGAGAGCTAGCTTTGTAATCTACGATGGTGTTATCCCCAGCCAATCGAAAGAACAAGTCAGGAAAGGCATTGAGCATAGCCTCTAATTCTGAAGTTTTCTCATGTAAGGCTGCTGTACGTTCTTGGAATTTCACTTCTAACTCTTGATTCAAGAGTTGCATCGCTATTTCTGCTTGCTTGCGATCGCTAACATCAATTATGCAGCCATCCCAAATAATTGAGCCATCTGATTGTCGCTCAGGTTTAGAAATTCCTTTTAACCATTTTTGCTTCCCAGAAGGTGTGATAATTAACCACTCATATTCCCAGTTTTCTAAGGTTTGAGTCGAGATGGCAATTGTTTCGTGTAACCCAGGAAGGTCTTCAGGATGAACCACTGCAAATAACAACTCTGAATTTTGGTACACTTGTGAAGGTTCTAGCTCATAGATTTCTCGACATCCAGAAGAAACATAAGGAAAGCATACACTACCATCACTCCTAAGCTGAAATTGGTAAATTACCCCTGGTAAATTGTCTGCCAAGCGTGCAAACCAGGCTTCTTTTCTAGATAAAGCTACTTCTGTCTGCGTCTGCAACCGGGAAACTATCTGACGCAGTTCTACCAATTCTTCTTGAAGGGATTCATAACTACTTTTATCTACGGTGATGGAATTGCAAGCCATAATCTCGTCGGTTGCTAGCTACGGGTTTGAAGTAGACTTCAGTATGTATGTTTCCCTATTTAGCCTGTGAAAATAACATTGTTGGCATTAGGTGTGCGATCGCCTTAATTTCCACCAAAATTAACTTATACTATTTTTCGATAATTAATGCGGATTTTATACTAGCGACACTGAAGTTGATCAAACAACACAGCGACAAAATTATGAATACAAATAAAAAATATATTATCCCTTTTATTGTTGTAGCGATCGCCGCCAGCATCAGCAGTTGTAATTCTAGCCAAGCTTCTGGTCATCTCGACGAAACCGCTACAGCAGCCACAACAACACCAACCAACATTGCTTCATCCCAAATCCCAACCCAGGCTCAATTAGGAGCTAAATCGAGCCAAGAGGAGCCTTTCTCTACAGAACTTTTTACTGAAAATACCGCTTTGTCAACTTCTCAAGTTGCTACTGGCAAAACTATTGACATTACCCTATACACAAGTGATAGCGAATGTCAAGAACTGATTCCAAACACAGTTTCAGTGCCAGCAGAAGAACCTGCAACGGGTATTGTGAGTAAAATCATAGAGCAACAAGATACAGCTGATTTGAATTTATCTGGTTATCGTGTAAGTGTAAAAAATAGAGTTGCCACCGTAGATTTACGAATATCCCCTGATTCCAAACGGCAGTTAGTTTCTCTTTCGCAATGCGAGCAATTTACTTTATTTGGCAGCCTCTGCAAAAGTCTGACAAGTAATGCTCAATTAAATATAAAAAAGGTTCGCTTCACCGAAAGAGGTAAGAAAATTACTCTTTGATTGCCAATTAGGAGTCTATATCTGGCAAAAATAGACATCGACCGTTGTTTTATTATACGTTGCCCGAAACCCTTGTAGGGACGTAGCATGTGCTACGTCCCTACATTAGACATCTCCAGAAATGAACTATGCGTTGCCCAAAACCCTTGTAGAGACGTTAAATTTAACGTCTCTACAAGGGTTTTCACGACGTTTGTCTATTCATTTTCACGACGTTTGTATAATAAAGAAAATAGAAAATTCCTTTAAATATTTATATTTGTTCATAATGCCACAACGGGGGAAACCCTGGCAACATAGTGGCTCCTCTGTACTGCCAATCTTCAAGATAGATAGACAGGTGAACCAAATAGTTCTACAATCTGACTGATTGTGGTAATCTTACTCATTGCCCAATCAACCCAAACATAGTAAAAAATTTTGGTGATTCGGCTCAATTGCGCCGATCGCTCTATTAAGATAAAGACGTCTTTAGTAGAGGGCGACAAACAAATGGATGTAAAGTTGATTTTAGTTGGATTAACAGTTATTTTTACCATTTCGTGCCTATTTTTTGGCACGAAAAATGGCTTTTATGATTCAGACAACTACCACGGCAATGGTTCGGCACATTAGACATCTCCATAAAAGACGTAGAGACGTAGCTAGCTTACGTCTCTACAAGGATTTTGGGCAACGCATAACAACGCTCTCCCCCGTCTTTAGATACGGGGTTTATCCCGATTAATTTTTGGAAATGTCTATTAAAAAACGCCCAATTCTGTTAGTTTGATGGGTTGTCATTATCCACGTTTTTCCGAACCAGCGCGGGTTCGGAGGCGTCCTCCCCAATTACCTAATTCGCATTCGGGTGGGGCATTTAGGAACTTACCTCTAGGTCACAAGACCAAAAACCGCGTAACTATAGGCTTTTGGGAAATGTGCAATGCATATGAGGTTTGAGGGGAAAAGAGCATGAGTGAGGATCTCTCAGCATCCTCTCGCATTGATAGTGGGGAGGAGACAAATAAATTAGAATGTTTTCCCTATAGTGTCCACCATAAGGATGAAGGTGTCTGTTTATTGGTGCGGATGGGACAACACCGCATTCTGCTTGACTGTGGCTTAAAAGATATTTCCGAGCTGGTAACGGGGCTAAAAAAGTCGGCAAAACGAGGAAATTCGCCCCAACCAGCAGATTTAGTTATAGTAAGTCACGCCCACCCAGATCATTCTAGGGGATTGCTGGCACTGCATGAGGCTTTTCCCTTATTACCGATCTACGCTAGCGAGGTGACAAGCAAGTTACTACCGCTGAATTGGCAGAATCAAACAAAACCGGAAATTCCCGAATTTTGTCAAGCGTTGCCGCTGCGATCGCCTGTGGAATTTAAAGATGGTTTAGTCGCAGAATTATACCCCGCAGGTCATCTACCCGGAGCGGTGGCGATTCTCCTCACCTACACCACCCAGGAACGCTCTTACAAATTACTATATACAGGTGACTTTTTCTTATCGAACTCACGCTTAGTAGAAGGTTTGCGTTTAGAAGAATTACGCGGATTAGACTTGGATGTGCTAATTATTGAAGGTACTTATGGTACATCGCGTCATCCCCATCGTCGCAACCAAGAAAATCAACTAGCAGAACGAATTAATCGGGCGATCGCTGACCGCTCCTCCGTACTACTACTTACAGCAGCATTGGGTCTAGGTCAAGAATTATTGATGCTGTTACGCAGCCATCACCACTTTACCGGTCGTGACATAGATATCTGGGTTGATGGTAGTGTCGCCACCGGATGCGATGCTTATTTAGAATTGTTACCTCACCTGCCCCCATCTGTACAAAACTTCGCCCGTCATCAACCGTTGTTTTGGGATGAACGAGTGCGTCCCCGCGTGCGTCGTTTGCAACCAGAATATCGTCACACTGTTGGCAACACTCCTTGTATTGTCCTCACCGATTCTACAACTGATTTGGATGAATACTGCCAACTAGGTATGAATTCTTGGCTAATCCTTTCACCAGAAAAAACTCATATAGAACTTAATAAAGCATACCCAGGACAAACTAGTGTCGAAAGTTATCTGCTGGCACAGCATAGCGATGGTCCTGGTACCACCCAGCTAATTCATAATTTGCGACCCCAGCACGTTATTTTTGTCCACGGTTCCCCTGGCTATTTGGCAGACCTGACAAGTTTGGAAGAATTGCAAAATCGCTACCACCTACATTCGCCGGCAGGTGGTACGTTAGTAGAATTGCCAATTGGCGATACATTTTTGCAACCAGCAGCCCCAGAGACTAATTATGAGGGTGAACTAACAGAATTAGGAACGGTAATCACAATTACCCTCCCCGATGCCGTTACCGCTGACCCTCGGTGGCAACAATTTGGCGATACTGGCTTAATTGAAGCGCGTTGGCAGGGAGAAGAATTAGTATTGCGCGGTTTGTCCCAACGAGAATTACTCAATCAAAATAGCGATCGCTTTATTTGGTCTGATGTCGATTGCTGCTGCACCTGTAAACATCAAAGGGGGCAGCGGTGTTGGAACCCCGCTTCCCCCCTGTATAATTTCAAGGTTACTCTTGAAGGTTACTGTCCTGCCTTTGAACGGTTAAGCGACGGCTAATAGCCAGACTGAAGACGGGTTTTCAGAATTAATTCCTAGTCCCCAGTCTCCAGTCCCCAGTCCTCAGTCCCCAGTCTCCTTACTCTGGGTTTGAGTCTGTGTAACGATTGCGGATGCGTTCAGCTTCTGGACAATCTTCAGTCATAAGAGGTTCGACATTACCACGAGGCACTGAAGCTAATTTTTGCGTTACAGCGCCAATACTTTCAAGGCGAACCATCTCTTCCCAAGAACAAACTTCGTCCTCTTCTTCTGTCTCATAGCGTAGAGTGACTAAATCTCCCTCTATGTCGAGGATGCGGGCGCGTTCAATCCAGCGTTGCTGGTCCCGCAAGAATACACATACCTCCCGCCCGTCGCAACACAGTTGATAAATCTTGCGGTGTAGCATGTACTGCTTCTGCCTTTTTAAACGACGTAGTTAAATCTGTCAACATCTGGGTTTTATCCCAATATATAGTACCCTGAAAAAGCTAGTTTCATGGTTGGTGAACAAGTCCATATCTTGATCCAAACCATTATATTGGATGATTGGATCGTATACAGCTTGATGACTGCACCAGTTCAACTCAATCTCTTTGGGAGTAAGATTAGAAATGCCTACTAATATAGTAGAGACGAGATTGTGCAACGTCTGTACTTATTTCGGGAGTTGTCCTGACAAGTGTGAGTATTTTCTGGTGAATACTTTCTACCATTATGTAATAAATAATACTCCAAAACAAGTGGTAAGTGCGGTTGTTTAAGTTGCCTACTTGTAATCATTGGCATTTTTGGGAAGTCTTTACCCCTATGTATTTGATCTTAACTCATTCTCCTGTCACCTTAATGGTTTTAAACAACAACACCCCAAAAGTTCTTCACTGTGTCTTTATGTCTCTGGGTGATACAAAGGAAGGCAGTCACGAAAGAGGACTTTCTTGACAAGGGGGGGGGGGGAGGACAAAGGGGGACTAAGGGGATTAGGGGGATTAGGGGGACTGGGGGGACTAGGG
>NZ_JAOWRF010000129.1 GCF_025753815.1 Plectonema radiosum NIES-515
GTGGTCGCGTCATCAACACATGGGCTGACGTAATCAACCGCGCTAACCTAGGTATGGAAGTAATGCACGAGCGCAACGCTCACAACTTCCCTCTAGATTTGGCTGCTGCTGACTTCGCTCCTGTAGCATTGACTGCACCTGCTATCAACGGTTAATACTGAATGTAGAGGAGACGTTCCGGTGGAACGTCTCTACGATTCAAAAGCGTCTTCCGAGATTCGGGGGGCGTTTTTTAGTATGATTTCGTAGTCAGCGCTTTAGCGCGGAAATAAGCTTGTGGTAGTTGATGCGTTATTAATAACAATGACTAAACCCTTACTGCCATCTCTGGTAGACATTTGGCAGCAAACTCTCAATTGGCAACCTACTACCCAACAGCAAAAGCAATTCCAACAACTTTATGAATTAATTCTCGAAGGCAACCGTCAATTAAATTTAACTCGGATCGTCAACCCCGAAGAATTTTGGGAAAAACATCTTTGGGATTCCTTACGGGGAATTGCCCCACTGTTATCTGGTGAAATAGACTTTTCTGTGTCCTCTGCTTGTCCCGCTTTTATTGATATTGGTACAGGTGCGGGTTTTCCGGGTATTCCTGTCGCATCTGCGATCGCTAATTGTCAAATTACTCTTTTAGATTCAACTGGAAAAAAAATTACTTTTATTGAAAAGACATTAAGCGAACTTGCTTTAAGCAACGCTAAAACTCTTCTTGGCAGAGCCGAAGAAATAGGTCAGCAAACCCAACATCGAGAACGTTACGATGTTGCCCTAATCCGCGCTGTAGGCACAGGATCTGCTTGTGCGGAATATACTTTACCCTTGTTGAAAAAGAAAGGTTTAGCGGTAATTTACCGGGGTAATTGGACAGAGGAAGAAACAACAGCTTTGGAGAATGCTGTTGAGCAGCTAGGTGGTGTTATTGAATCAATTGAAAAATTTACAACTCCTTTAAGTAATAGCATTCGTCACTGCTTGTACTTGCGGAAGGTGATTAATACACCAACTAAATTTCCCCGCGCTGTTGGTATACCTACTCAAAACCCGCTTTAGCGGAGAATGAGGGGACAAGGGGGGTAAAAGTAGCGAATGTTTGTTAATTATGCTTGGATTTCTTCTTGAAACTGGTTGCTTCATAAATACTCTAAAAACTCTTCGGGTACTAACTTTAATTCTCCTGATTTAAAACGAGTAATTTCTACCCAAAGCGCTGTTTTTTGTCTTTCACCTTCAGCAAAGACTAAATTTTCCAGTTGATAAAACTTTGGATCTACAAAATCACATTGATATATCTGTAAGATTTCGTGACCTTGTTTACCATTAAAAGTGAAAAGATTTTCTATACAACCCAAGTAATGAATGTTGGTTAATTCGGCTTGAATTTCTTCTTGAAATTCTCGCTGAAGTGCTTCCAAACTGGTTTCTCCAAAGTCAACACCACCACCCATTGCGCGGTAAAAAGTTTGCTGCTTTATCGGATCGTAGCCTTGAGAAATAAAAGTGCGATCGCCTTTTTTAATTATTCCCAAAGCTAGAACGCGAATTTCACCTGGTTTATGCATTGTAGTTAAAAATTAATTATTCTGCGAAAAGTGATGGCTTTCGCTATCTTCAACAGACCAATCTTCATTTTCACCGCCGATATATAATTGCTCAATGGTGACATATTCCTCACTCAATTGTGTGAGAGAATTGATTAAAATATCGAGAGCGATCGCATCACTAGTTCCCATATCAAACCAACAACGTGCCCAAGTTCCCTCATATTCAAACTCACCCATATTATGCATCAGCGCTAACAAGCTTTTGTCATAACCTTTGGAGTCATAATTCATGTAACTCAGCTCTAGTCCTGTTTCCTGTACCTGGAGATTTTCGGCATTAAATGCACCTAACTTGCCTAAATAAAACCAAGAATTGAAAACTTCTTCTACATACTGCTTTTCTCGTTCAGAAGGAATTGTAGTGAAACATAGCCAAATCCAAACATCAAAAGGATTAAATTCGCGAAATTGAATATGCATATCAAATTGGGAATGGGTAATGGGGAATGGGGAGTGGGGAGTGGGGAATGGGGAATGGG
>NZ_JAOWRF010000208.1 GCF_025753815.1 Plectonema radiosum NIES-515
GTTGGTTGGGGTGTGAAGGGGGGTGGGGGGGGCGGGGGAAGGTGGGGGTGTGGGGGGAGTTATAACTCCCAACTCCTAACTCCCAACTCCTAACTCCCAACTCCCAACTCCCAACTCCCAACTCCCAACTCCCAACTCCCAACTCCCAACTCCCAACTCCTAACTAATTAAATGAACTTTATATCAGTTGTTTACGGATTATTCTTACTGAGCGTGCTGGGAATTTATTGGTCTTTAACACAGGAAAAATTACGGCTATGGACATTGTTGATTGCTAGCCTGGTGTTTTACGCATCTTTACAAGCTCAATATATACCGCTACTATTAGCACTAGTTTTTATTAACTTTCGTCTTGGTTTGGCATTAGGAGAAAACACTTCACCAGGAGAACATACTCTCGATTGGCGCATTTCTAACGAAGAGTGGCAATTTGCTCAATTAGATTGGAATCGTCGTCGTCTAAAGATTTTGTGGTTGGGTATAATTTTAAATGTTTTCCTGCTATTAGGTTTCAAATATTTACAACCTTTATTTAAGTTTGTTTTCCAGTTACCTGCCTCAAGTGACTCTTTTAAAATAATTGCACCATTGGGTATTTCCTTTTTTACCTTTGAGTGTATTGCATATTTAGTTGATGTTTATCGCGGTGCCCCGGCTACAGGAGAATTTATTAAGTTTGCCAGCTACAAATTTTTCTTTGCAAAATTGATTTCTGGTCCGATTACTCGCTTTCACAAACTAGAAAATCAATTCAGTGCGCTGAAATTTCCTACTCCTGATATTGTGGTAGAGGGATTATGGTTAATTGCTAGGGGTGCAGTCAAAAAAGGTATTTTGGCAGACCACCTAGGGATTTTTGTAGATTTATGTTTTGGTAATCTGCAAAGGGCAGGTAGTACTGATTTATGGTTGGCTACATTTGCCTATGGCTTGCAATTGTATTTAGATTTTAATGGTTACGTAGACATTGCCCGTGGTAGTGCTTTGCTTTTCGGCTTGGTTTTGCCAGAGAATTTTGATTTTCCCTACTTCAGCACCAATATTGCTGATTTTTGGCGTCGATGGCACATTACACTAGGCGATTGGCTGCGTAACTATATATATTTTCCTTTGGGTGGTTCCCGTTGCGGTTTTGATCGCACCTCCTTAAATTTATTTATTGTGATGTTAATTGCTGGCATTTGGCATGGTGCAGCTTTGGGTTATGTAGTTTGGGGTATTTACCACGGTTTAGCCTTGGTGGTTCATCGACTGACTGATACAATTAGCGATCGCTTTGAAGATATAGAACACTTCTGGCAAAATCCCATAGGTATAGTATTAGCTTGGCTGGTAACTCAAATAATGGTTTTCACCTCTTGGATCTGGTTCCGCTTACCCAACCTCCAAGACTCTTCTTTAGTAATTCAGCATCTTTGGGGTCATTCCGCAGATGCACAGTTTGCCCAAAAGGTCTATGTAGAAGCTTTGAATCTCAGCCAATCCCAGCTCGCTTGGGTGCTAACGATTTTAGCTGTCCTTATGGCTATAGTGTATGCCTTTAACCGCAACTTAAAGTTACAGTTCCATTGGCCTGTCAAGCTTTTCTTCGTGCCACTATGTCTCTACGCAGTTTGGTTATTGGCTCCTGAAGGCAGCTTGCCCTATATTTACTTCGATTTCTAACATCCGCTGACTTCACTTATCAACCACTTCAAACGGTGAATAACACCATCTAGCGTGATTCATAAGTAGAGCTGATTAACAATATAAAATTTATAAATAGATATAATTGCCACAATTCCTTAAAAACATGTAAAGTATTAATACAGGCAAAAAACAAATTTGCCTCATACATTGTTCAAAATTCACAGCAATCATAAAAAAATGACCACAACTCTACAACGTCGCGAAAGCGGCAACGTATGGGAACGCTTCTGCGAGTGGATCACCAGCACCGAAAACCGCCTATATGTTGGTTGGTTCGGCGTATTGATGATCCCCACCTTGCTAGCTGCAACCACCTGCTTCATCATTGCGTTCATCGCAGCACCCCCAGTAGACATCGATGGTATCCGTGAGCCTGTTGCAGGTTCTTTGAT
>NZ_JAOWRF010000061.1 GCF_025753815.1 Plectonema radiosum NIES-515
CCCCCATCCCCCCCTCTTCCTAGACTGTGGGAAGATTATTCATGGGTTACGCAAGAAGTCAAAAGTTTAGATGCCACATTTGAGCCATGCCATGTTCAACTTATTAAAATCCTGGCTGAAAAAAAGCCTAATTGCCGTGTTGTTGGTGACAATAAGTTTAGGCATAAGTACAGCTGGGTGGACTCCCATCAGTAGAGCCGCGCTACCAGCTGGAAATGCAATCACCGATGGCAACGCCTTGTTACGCTACGCCCTTCCCATAGATAATAAACCCGTGCGGCAACTGCAAGCGTCTTTAGAAGACATTGCCGCCCAACTGCGAGCAAATCGCCGCTGGGGGGCTATTTCCAGAGATATCAGCAAAGCATCGCGGATTCTGAATAATCCATCCAAAATCCTAGCAAGCGTCCCCGAAGAACGCCAACCCCAAGCTGAAGCTTGGATTGCTGAGTTAAAATCTGGTGTGACTTCCCTTGATGAAGTCGTTAAAACCAAAGATAAAGAAAAACTTCGCTCTGAACGAGCCAAGCTGCTAAAACTCGTTACTTTGTTAGAAGAGTCAATGGTGAAGAAATACCCCTTTGAAGTGCCTGCGGAGTACAGCAACCTCCCTCAACTCAAAGGTCGTGCCACCGTAGATATGAAAACCACCAAAGGCAATCTGACTATGATTGTGGACGGTTACAGCGCCCCTGTCACCGCCGGTAACTTTGTTGATTTGGTACAAAGAGGGTTTTATAACGGCTTAGAATTTACCCGCTCTGAAGAATCTTACGTTTTGCAAACCGGAGATCCCGCAGGTAAAGAAGTTGGTTTTATTGACCCAAAAACCAATAAATACCGCTCTGTTCCCTTAGAAATTCTCGCTGAAGGCGATAAACAACCGACCTATGGCATTACACTAGAAGAAGCTGGACGTTATACTGATATGCCAGTTCTGCCTTTTTCTGCCTTTGGTGCGTTAGCGATGGCTCGTCCGGAAAGTGAAGTTAATGGCGGTTCTTCGCAATTTTTCTTCTTTTTGTTTGAACCAGAACTAACCCCAGCTGGACGCAACCTGTTAGATGGTCGCTACTCCGTTTTTGGGTACCTTACCGAGGGTAGAGAAGTTTTAGATAAACTTAAGGCAGGTGACAAAATTGAATCAGCAAAAGTCACCCAAGGATTAGAAAATTTAGTCGAGCCGAAAACAGCATAAATAGTTGGTGGTTATACCAATTTTACGTGAGGCTGCACATGACACCCTCAGGCTGGAAGCCTGGGGCTACACAAACCAAGCCCACCTGCGTGGGCTAATTTTATGCATTTTCATATGAAATCGGTATTAGTAGATAATTGTTGACCGTCAACCGTCAACGCTCCAACTATCCACCATCCACCATCAAAATATGCAAATTCGAGATATTGGTGAACAAGGTCTTTTAGAAAGATTGCAGCGCTTTTGTCCACCGGAGATTATCGGGGATGACGCAGCGGTGCTGGTGACTAAACCAGGGGAATCTTTGGTGGTGACAACCGACGTGCTGGTTGATGGGGTGCATTTTAGTGAGATTACCACTTCGGCTGTTGATGCTGGTTGGCGAGCAGCTGCTGCTAATTTATCAGATTTGGCGGCAATGGGCGCTTCACCACTGGGAATTACTGTAGGTTTGGGACTTAGGGGTGAAGTCCACGTCAGTTGGGTTGAGGAATTGTATCAGGGCATAACACAATGCCTGCAAAAATACAATACCTCAATTGTGGGGGGTGATGTAGTGCGATCGCCTGTCACAACTATATCAATCACGGCTTTTGGTCAAGCTCATCCCGATCAAATTATCCGCCGCAATCAAGCCGCCTTGGGGGATGCGATCGTTGTCACAGGCGTTCATGGAGCCTCCCGCGCTGGCTTAGAACTGCTCTTACATCCGGAATTGGGGGAAAACCTCACTCAAGGCGATCGCCTGGCTCTCATCCGCGCACACCAGCGCCCACAACCCCGTTTAGATGTCTTACCCATCCTCTGGGAAATTTTAGATTCTTTCTCCTCACCCCTCTACGGACGGGAAAACCCCACCCCCCCCCTTCCCCC
>NZ_JAOWRF010000029.1 GCF_025753815.1 Plectonema radiosum NIES-515
GTGACATCTCCTACACTGACCCTTGCGGGTACAGTGTAGGCTTCAAGCAGTCCTGTTAAGGATATGCAAGATTTCCTTCGTGGTACTTTCATCCATAGTTCCAACTACAGAAATCTTCCCACTACGGCGTTTTATTCTGGGGAAAATGCCCAACCCCAGACGCTTCAAATTAATAGAGGCATTAATATCCCTATCAACTTTTAGCATTTGTGTTTCATCCCAATATTCTCGAATATCAGTGTCGGTAAAAACTATTTCGTTCCGATAACTGAGAACTTGGGAGGTATATGCGGGATTTTGAGGTATTACGACGGCTCCAGCTTTTGCGGCTATGTATGCGAATATCTCAAAAAACTGTCCAAAACCAGCATCCATCCAAGACTTATTCAATCCCGACTTTGCGGATTGACCATTGGGTAAAAATAACCCATCCTCATCCTGTTTTGGTGCATTACGTTTACTCAAACCTTGTAAATTTAGTTTTTCTCGAAAGAATACTTTCTTGCCGGTTCTTACAAGTTTATGAGCAGTTTTATATTGAAAATCTTTACGAGTTCTGGCTATCTTTTGGTGAAGATGTCCTTCCTTTTTAGCTAGTTTGCGTCGTGACTTACTGCCAGGTTTACGTTTGTTTCTTTTTTGAGAAATCTTGTCTAATTTGTGTTGATTTTTACGTAATGATTTAAGACTTGGTAACTTAGTACCATCACTAGTTGCCAAATAATCATCACCATGCAGAACAGCATCTAGCCCCATTGAATTTTCCCAATCTGGAGCAATGGAGTCAGGGTTAAATTCTGGTACAGAACTATCTTCTAAACACATTTGCATATACCAGCCATCGACCTTCTTGATTACGCTAACTTGTTTTAGCTTGAAACCGTCAGGTAGTGGTCGGTGCATTCTGACTTTAACAACACCAAGTTTTGGCAGCCGTAAATAAAACCATTCCTTCCGGACTAGTTTAATCCAATCATGGTTCGCAGTTGCAAAGGTCATTGTCCGAAAACTGGCTTCTGTCTTGAACCGTGGTTTCCCGGAACGCTTGCCATTACTATCCCCAACAATAAAGCGTTCAAAAGCTTTATCGACTCGTTTACATACATCTTGAAGAATAGTTGAGTCAACACTCTGGAAATCAAGTAATTCTCCACTATGCATTACCTTAATTAAGTCCTGTTTAATCATTGGTAATTGCAACTTTTGGGAATAGTAATTAGGGCGGCTTCCAAACAAAGTAGGAAATATTTCCTTCCATTGTGGAAATGCTTGTAATTGTAAATGGTTATTCTGCCACCAAGTGAAGCGCTCACCCAACTGACGGTTATACCAGTAACGAGAAATTCGCAACCAATCATTAAGCTCTAGTTTCTGATTAGTGTTGGCAAACAATTTATACTGGTATGTAGTCTTCATAGACGCTTCGACCTTGCGTGTTTGACTTAGTGTTTGAACATGGTTATAATACCTTGGTATTTGTTTTGGTGTCAAGCGTGAAAGAAGATTTTATTTCTCGTGCCAGAGGGGTGTCAGACCTCAAGGCACATTTGGTGTTGACTACAAAGTACCGTAGAAAGGTATTTACAGGAGAAATGATTAATCGCCTGCATGAGATATTGAAAGAACTATTGAGAAAATGGGATTGTGAAGTGGTTGATTTTAATGGTGAATCAGACCATGTGCATTTACTTTTTCGTTACACTCCGCAAACTGAATTGCCCAAATTTATTAATAACGTTAAAACTGTCACAAGTCGTTACTTACGCAAGGAGTTTCCAGACAGAGTTAACCAGTTTTATCGTCAAGATGTTCTTTGGAATGGCTCTTATTTTATTGCATCGTGCGGTGGTGTTACAGTTGAGACACTTAAAAAGTATGTTGAGTCCCAAAACAAACCAGAATAATTTGTCAAAAACTCAACTACCCTTGAAGACTGTTTCCGATTTATCGGAAATACATCTTCAAGGGTGTTTCGTTTTTGACTCGCAATTCATCCCATCACCAACACTCCGTGTATGGTGTGGGGCTTCTTGCTGTACAAGCTAA
>NZ_JAOWRF010000313.1 GCF_025753815.1 Plectonema radiosum NIES-515
AGTGTGGTTGAAACAGTTTGGTTTCGCACAAACAGAAAAATTATGCGAGTGGATGAACCAAACCCCAGTTATTGACTTGCGGGTAAATCTTCTTCGCACTTCGGTTGAGGAAGTTGAAACGGCTTTGCAATTGAAGGGTGTTTTAGTTAAGCGCGTTCCTCACTTACCCCAAGCTTTGCGATTGGTTGGTAGTAGTGGTGCAATTCCAAATTTACCTGGTTTTCGCGAGGGTTGGTGGACTGTGCAAGATAGTAGCGCTCAGTTGGTAAGTCATTTGCTCGACCCGCAACCTGGTGAGGTAATAATTGATGTTTGTGCGGCACCGGGAGGCAAAACAACGCACATTGCCGAATTGATGGGGGATAAAGGGACAATTTGGGCAGGCGATCGCACTTCCTCACGTCTTCGCAAACTCAAGGAAAATGCTCAACGCCTAAATTTGCACTCTATTCAAAGTTATACTGGCGATAGCCGCAATCAACCCCAATTTCAAAACATCGGCGATCGCGTCTTAATTGATGCACCATGCTCTGGTTTAGGAACTCTGCACCGCCATGCTGATGCTCGTTGGCGACAAACACCACAGTCTGTCCAAGAACTCTCGACACTGCAAAAACAATTACTAGCGCATACATCAACATTTGTCAAGACTAATGGCATATTAGTTTACGCAACATGCACATTGCATCCAGCAGAAAATGAAGATGTCATTGAGTCCTTTTTAACGTCGCACCCAAACTGGCAAATAGAGCCTCCTGACGTAGATTCACCAGCTTTCGGGTATTCTACACCACAAGGCTGGATTAAAGTATTGCCTCAGAAAGAAGAAATGGATGGCTTTTTCATGGTGCGCTTAAGAAAAACCAACGATTAAAGGTGAATGCTGTTTGTGATTTTAATATTAGTCAAGGGCTAAAGGACAAGAGTTAGGAGTTAGGAGTTAAAAGTTAGGAGTTAAAAGTTAGGAGTTAAGAGTCAAGAGGTCTAGTCAACAGTCAAGGGTCAAAAACCTTTGAAAAACTGAAAAATCAAATTACAAAATTAAATTACAAAGGACAAAGCAATGGCTGCTAATTCCAATGTGAAAAACTTGGTTAAAATCCTGATTGGAGCGGCTTGGATTGATGGTAAAATTCAAGCAGAAGAACGGCAATATCTGCGCGAAATCGCTCAAGCAAAAGGTTTAGCAAGCGATCCAGATATTAAGCCTTGGTTGTACGAACTGGTTCCCGTGCAGCCAGACGAGTGCTATAAATGGGTGAAAGATTATTTAGGCGATCGCCCCACCAACGAAGATTATGAAAATTTGATTGAAGCCATCAGTGGCTTAATCTACAGCGATGGTGAAGTAGCGATCGAAGAAGCAAGACTACTAACGAAGTTACAAGAATTATCCACGGCAAACGACTCGACTCAACCCGGTCATAATGCCATTCTCAAACAAATTCAGAAACTGTATAGACGTTGGGTTGAGGTTCAAAACTAAAAGAGTTATGAGTTATGAGTTATGAGTTTTTAATTCCTAACTCCTAACTCCTAACTCCTAACTTTTTATGACTTCGGTTCACCCACACCCGAAGTTTCTTCTTTTTTGAGTTCAGGTACAATGTCAGGACGCTCTTTGCTTTCCCAACCGGGGGGACGCTTGGAGTTGTACCAAGCGATCGAACCAATCGTCACAGCAGCAATAAAACCAACCACATATACCAAAGCGGCAGCTACGGGAAAATGGGGACCGTTTGCAGCGGCATCGGCTGCTGTTTGCATTAATAAATGCACGAGTATTTTCTCCTATTATCGGCAACACTACTTAAGACCCTATAAAAAGAGCGTATCACACGCATCCCCCGTAGGGGAGAGGGGGAGAGTTCTTGAGATGGGGGGATGGAGGATGGGGAGAGTTCTTGGGATGGTGAGTCCAGCGCCGTGCGGGGGATAAGCGCGTTGAGGCTACTGGCTCTCCCGTTGGGGGAGAAAGAAGAATTATTCTCCTTGTCCCCCTCGATCGCGCAGTCCCCCTTGTCCCCCCTGTCCCCCCTGTCCCC
>NZ_JAOWRF010000332.1 GCF_025753815.1 Plectonema radiosum NIES-515
CACAATCGGTTGCTTTTGATGCTAATTGTTTTACGGTTTCTGCCGAAAGATAGACACTATCCCAAGTTTTGGAAAGTTTCTCACCTGTAAATAATGCCCAATGTAAGCGAGAATTGCCAATTTCTAAAGCTAGCCAAAGATTTTCTGTATTTTCTTGATGCAACTGTTGTTTCACACTTTTATTTTTCTTAAGTCAACCATAGATTTTTTTAAAAAAATTAACAATTAACTCGTGTCACAATAAAACCAGAGGAAAAATACTCATTTGCGTAAGGAGGGGAGTATGGTAGCACTCACCGAAAGAACTGAAAAAAAACTGACCATGCAGACTGCCGATATTGCTGACCAAACTACGGCAATTCGGTCTTTAGATTGGGATCGCGATCGCTTTGACATTGAGTTTGGTTTGCAAAACGGCACTACCTACAACTCGTTTCTCATCCGTGGTGAAGAAACGGCTTTAGTTGATACGTCTCATGAAAAGTTTCGTCAGCTGTTCTTCGATACCCTCACCGGACTGATTAACCCAACTGAAATTAATTATCTAATTATCAGTCACACTGAGCCAGACCACAGCGGCTTAGTTAAAGATTTGTTACAAATTGCCCCAGAAATCACCGTTGTCGGTTCTAAGGTGGCAATTCAGTTTTTAGAGGATATGGTACACGGTCCGTTTAAACGACGGATTGTGAAAAATGGCGATCGCTTAGATTTGGGTAATGGACACGAACTTGAATTCGTCATCGCACCCAATTTACACTGGCCTGATACCATGTTCAGCTTCGACCATAAAACCCAAATTCTCTTCACTTGTGATGCTTTTGGCTTGCATTATTGCACAGAAAGCACCTTTGATGAAGATTTGCCAGCAATTGAAGCAGATTATCAATATTACTACGATTGTTTGATGGGACCGAATGCGCGGTCAGTATTGTCTGCTCTCAAACGCATGGACGAACTACCAAAAATCGGTACGATCGCCACTGGTCACGGACCGCTATTGTACCATAACGTTGAAGAATTAACCGGGCGTTATCGCAACTGGAGCAAAACTCAAACAAAAGCAGAAACTACCGTAGGGGTATTTTACGTTTCTGGTTATGGATATAGCGAAATTCTAGCCGATGCCATGAGAAATGGTATCAGCAAAACCGGCGTTGCTGTGGAAATGGTAGACTTGCGATCGGCAACAGACTTACAAGAATTGCGCGAACTTGTCAGCCGTTGTAGCGGAATTGTTCTGGGAATGTCCCCAGCTTCGAGTAATTCTATCATCCAAGCTGCACTCAGCACCGTTTTAGGATCTGCCAAAGAAAAACAAGCTGTAGGCATTTTTGAAACCGGGGGTGGGGATGATGAACCAACTTATCCTCTGCTGAACAAATTCCGCGCTTTGGGTTTGCACGTATCATTTCCCGTGATTGAAATGCGAGAAGCACCCAACGAAAATAAATACAAGCTGTGTGAAGAAGCGGGAACAGACTTAGGGCAATGGGTGACACGCGATCGCAGCATCAAAGCGATGAAATCCCTCGCTGCTGACTTAGATAAAGCCTTAGGCAGAATCACCGGAGGATTATACATCTTAACGGCACAAAAAGGCGATGTCAAAAGCGCCATGCTTGCCTCTTGGGTAAGTCAAGCCAGCTTCAAACCATTGGGATTAAGCATTGCAGTCGCCAAAGATAGAGCGATAGAATCACTCATGCAAGTAGGCGATCGCTTTGTTTTAAATGTCCTGGAAGAAGGCAATTATCAACCGCTGATGAAGCACTTTTTGAAACGGTTTGCTCCTGGTGCCGATCGTTTTGAAGGCGTCAAAACTCAGCCAGCTGGTAACGGTTCCCCAATCTTAACTGATGCTTTAGCATACATTGAGTGCGAAGTCAATAGTCGGATGGAAGTTAACGACCATTGGATAGTTTACTGTACCGTTGATGCCGGTCGCGTCAGCAAACCAGACTCCTTGACAGCAGTTCACCATCGCAAAGTTGGAAACCACTACTAAGAAGGGAGAGGGGGAGA
>NZ_JAOWRF010000421.1 GCF_025753815.1 Plectonema radiosum NIES-515
CTCTGTTCCCTAACTGCTTGGATATAGGAGCGACTGAAAACAAACGTCAGTTAATTTAGTATGACTCCCAAGATAGATCGCGCTTATTCAGCCTTATGCAACTAAGAGATTCTCTACGTCGGACAAAAATTGTCGCTACGATTGGTCCTGCTACCAGTAGCCCAGAAATGCTCAAAGCTATTATTGAAGCTGGTGCAACGACGCTGCGGCTAAACTTTTCCCACGGTACTCATGCCGATCATCAACGCAGTATTCGCTTAATTCGGCAAATTGCCTTTGAACTAAATCAGCCGGTGGGTATTCTCCAAGACTTGCAAGGACCAAAAATTCGTTTGGGTAAGTTTGAGAATGGATCTATAGTTGTGGCAAAAGGCGATCGCTTTACTTTGACAAATCGAGGAGTGATTGGCACACAAGATATCAGCTGCGTCACCTACGATTATTTAGCAGAGGAAGTCCCCCTTGGCGCAAAAATCCTTCTTGACGATGGACGAGTGGAAATGGTCGTCGAGGAAATTAACCGCGAAAAAGGCGATTTGCATTGTCGCATCACCGTGGCTGGTAAACTTTCTAACAACAAGGGTGTGAACTTTCCCGGAGTTTACCTTTCAATTAAAGCCATGACTGACAAAGACCGCGAGGATTTGATGTTCGGTCTAGACCAAGGTGTAGACTGGATAGCACTTTCCTTTGTCCGCAATCCCCAGGACATGATAGAAATTAAAGAGCTAATTTCTAGCATGGGTAAGCAAGTGCCAGTTATTGCCAAAATTGAAAAGCACGAAGCGATCGAACAAATGGAAGCAGTTCTGGCTTTGTGTGATGGTGTAATGGTGGCTAGAGGGGACTTGGGGGTAGAATTACCCGCAGAAGATGTCCCCATCCTGCAAAAGCGGCTGATTGCAACGGCAAATCGCATGGGAATTCCCATCATCACCGCTACCCAAATGTTAGACAGTATGGTAAATAATCCCCGTCCAACTCGCGCCGAGGTGTCGGATGTGGCAAACGCTATTTTAGATGGCACGGATGCGGTGATGCTTTCTAATGAAACTGCGGTGGGTGAATACGCAGTGGAAGCTGTAGCAACTATGGCACGAATTGCCGAACGTATTGAGCAGGAAGAAGCGCGAGAATCAAGTAATCGTCTCTCTAAAGATACCAGGCGATCGATTCCTAACGCCATCAGTCAAGCGGTGGGGCAAATTGCCGAGCAACTCGGAGCGGCAGCAATTATGACTTTAACGCAAACCGGCGCAACAGCTCGCAATGTCTCCAAATTCCGTCCGCAAACGCCGATTTTGGCTGTAACTCCTCACGTCAATGTGGCACGGCAATTACAGATGGTGTGGGGAGTAAAACCGCTTTTGGTGCTAGAATTGCCTTCCGCCGGTCAGACTTTTCAAGCTGCGATCAACGTTGCTCAAGAAAATCAGCTTTTGTTTGAAGGGGATTTAGTGGTAATGAGCGCCGGCACTCTTCAAGGAGTTTCTGGATCGACGGATTTGATTAAAGTTGAAGTCGTGACGGCGATACTAGGTCAAGGAATTGGATTAGGACAAGGTTCCGTCAGCGGTCGCGCACGAGTGGGTAACACTGGGATGGATGTAAGTAACTTTAATCACGGAGATATTTTGGTTGCTCCCAGCACAAGTGCGGATTTTGTTGAGGCAATTAGAAAAGCGGCAGGAATTATTACTGAGGAGGGAAGTCTCACAAGTCACGCTGCGGTGATTGGCTTGCGTCTCGGTGTGCCGGTGATTGTCGGTGTAAAGAAAGCTACGCAAGTAATTCGCGATGGGGCGATTTTGACAATGGATATGCAACGGGGTTTAATTTATTCTGGGGCAGTGAGAACGCCTTAAATTTGTTAGGAGGAGTGGAGGAGTGGAGGAGTGGAGGAGTGGAGGAGTGGAGGAGTGGAGGAGTGGAGGAGTGGAGGAGTGGAGGAGTGGAGGAGTGGAGGAGTGGAGGAGTGGAGGAGTGGAGGAGTGGAGGAG
>NZ_JAOWRF010000167.1 GCF_025753815.1 Plectonema radiosum NIES-515
GACGCGATATATCGCGTCTCTACAAGGTTTTTGGTTTATCAAATATTTCTTATCCGAACCGTATTGCCCCCATCCCCACTCAAGAGCACTCCCCCAGCCCCCAATCTGGTAAAGTTTTGCTTTTGCCATAACCAAAAGAACAAAAAGATGGTAAAAGACTGGAAGAATGAGATAATTTTTGCCATCATTCTCAATCTCACTAGTTTACTCTCTCAAGTCAACCCTTAGCGCTCACCCTTTTATGTTTGAATTTCCTGAACTTCCGACAACTTTTCCCCTTGGTGCCATTTTGTTTGACTTTTTATTTTTATTGGTAGCCATACCCATAGAAGGATATGTTTTGAATGTTCGGTTAAGATTTGACAAAAAAACTAGCATTTTTTATGCCATCTGTATCAATCTATTTACTGCTGTGATTGGTTGGATAACTTTTTTCTTTATCGAGCCAGTTTTACCAGTTAATTTAAAATCACAACTAATCAGTTATGTGTTTTTTAATCAATTTCGGACTAATAATGTCCAGTCCTTAATGATTTTAGTTGCTTTTATAATTTTCTTCACAACTTTCTTGCTGAAATACTTTCTCTTAAAGCTTGTTTTGCAATCACTAACTGAACCAATAAAAAATGAATTAGAACTTCAAGCATATCCACGTCGCAACTTCCGACGTGCTAGCAAGGTGAAATTGCAAAATACAAATTTAGTGACTACCATCCTCATCGCGAATTCACTTAGTTATAGTGCAATTGTTATAATTTTGTTGATTCGCTCTCGATAAGTATGTTGGGAAAATAAAACATCATTAATGTTGAATGTCAAACCAATTAAATCTGTTTATGTTCAACTAGTGCAAGAGCAATTTTATTTACTTGTTTACTTAAACAATAATAGAGTAAATAAAAGGTAAATATCAAAGAGTAATTCCGAGGAGTAAAACATGAATTTCTTGTTTTTAAAAGATTTATTTGGTGTCTTTAAATTTGTCGAAGATGTTTATGCCAGAGTCAGAAGGTTATTGGTTCCACCGAAAGCTTACTCTTGGCAAACATTAATTTATTTGAGTATTTTTTCTTGGTTTGCCTCATCTTTAGCCGTAGGTTATGTAAGAGATATAATTTCGTTTTTTGGCTGGTTATTTTTAATTGCCGGGACATCTTGGTATACCACTGACGATCCTTTAAGAATCCCCGGTACTTTTATGCCAGTTGGGGCAGTAGTCACGGGATTTTTAGTGAGTGTTTTTGCTTTTGGACAAGGAGAAGATGTAATTACACCACGAACAATCGTGCTTTGGCCAACGATTTCAGCATTAATTACAGCAATTCCCGAATTTTTTGAAGGAAGTGGTACTGATGTGCAAACACAGATTCCTAAGCCAGAAATCCGTCAAAGACTAATTGTTATGGTTGCCAGTTGTATGATACTAAGTTCCTGGATTCAGTTTTACTTTGTTATGGATAATTGGTTAAGAGAATATCCGAGTTTGCAGGCAGATAATTTTAAGCAAAGTACATTTGTGATTAGAACAGAATCCCCAGAAAAAATCCCGGTAAATGGTGTGTTGATTCTCGATAAACTTCAGCCATTAGTAGAAGAACAAGTAGCTGGAAGACCTTGGTCGCAAGTGGAAAGATGGCTAATAAATGCGGATCAACAAGTAGGAAATTTGGGTAAGCGTGTTATAGAAAGAAATTTAGCAAAATATGAAGAGAAAGAATTGTGGGTTGTTAGACCACGTGTAGTTAATACAAAATCTGGGTATACATTAGATTTGTTAAGTATCTGGACGGGTCCGAGTTCTAATCCACGCGGATTTTACGTGCAAAAGTCTTGTCGGGTTAACCCGATCGCAGCACCAACAAACTCAAGCATTGCCAACGTCAGCAAACCAGATAAAGCCACCGTAGCAGAAATTGACTGCGATCGCATTAGTAAATTTATTGCCGGCTCACCTCCAGCGCAGCAGTAGGGGAGGGGGGACAAGGGGGACAAG
>NZ_JAOWRF010000188.1 GCF_025753815.1 Plectonema radiosum NIES-515
CCCACTCCCCACCATCCACTACCCACTACCCACTATCCACCACCTATGAACTAAACTAGTAATTTGTAGTGTAATTTTGTAAAATTCTCTTCTATGATTACCAGACTTTCAGCAGCTGTTTACGGGATGGCGACAGCACCAACTGTAGCTCCTGAACGGTCTAGTCAAGCTACTCAAAAGCTTTATCCAAACTTTAAGGTCATTGTTTTAAATGATGATTTTAATACATTTCAGCATGTGGCTGAGTGTTTGGTAAAGTATATACCAGGGATGACACCCGATCGCGCTTGGGATTTGACTAACCAGGTGCATTATGAAGGTCAAGCGATCGTTTGGGTTGGTCCACAAGAACCAGCGGAACTGTATCATCAGCAGTTGCGTCGAGCTGGCTTAACAATGGCTCCTTTAGAAGCAGCATAATCACAATGGGCAAACCTACCGATGCCAGATTAGTATGGAATCACTCAACCCACATTCCCGGTCTTATCCCCATTTTAGAACGTCTCTGCCACCACGAGGGACTGCAAACTGTCACACCGGGAGTGATTGGACGAGTAAGAGGTCACTGCCCAAAAATGCAATTACGCGTGTCTGTACCGATTCGTGGAGGCTTTAAGGTAATCGCACGTCAAGGTAAAACGGTGCAAGAGGTGTTTATCCTGACCACTTTGGCTCAGGATAAACTCGAAGAAGCGATCGCGATCGCCATGAGAAAGTAATTTGTCCACAGTCACAAATCACAAATAACTATTCTTCAACCTCATGCACTGCAAATTTGTGTAGCGGCAGGCTGAGAATGCAAGAAAATGTTAATAAATATGACAATGCTGTTGTAATTCTCAACGACATCACTACTGCTGACCATTCCGGTAAAATTACTTTCTCTATACTAAAAGCAACGCAGTAAACTAACCAGTAAGTAAAGCTCATTCTTAACAGAATTCGTTCTGTTTCTTCCCATTCATTTTTTTCTTGTTTGCGATCGCACAGAAGCAACAAACCAGCAATACAAGCCACAAAAGAAACAGCAACGACAAATTCGTGACAAACTAAGTTTACTGAATGCATGTTTCGATGTCCCAACTTTTTCCGATTGTTGATCAGTCTAAAGGAATAGTCGTTTGGGATACAAAAAACTTTAACAAACTGCAATATCAACTGAGAAAAATGTAAACAATTAAAAAAAATTATGAAGTTGGGACTAGGGACTGGGGATTAGGGATTAAGAAATATGAAGATTCTTTTCGAGTCCAAGCGTCCCTACTCCCTTTATTCACAATCTTGAGCTTCACAAGCACTAATGCTTACCCAGCTACTGGAACCATCTTGCCAATGTTCTTTTTTCCATATTGGTGCTTGATGCTTGAGGGTATCAATACCATAACGGCAAGCTTCAAACGCTTCACGACGGTGAGGACAACCCACGGCTACTAAAACGCTGATTTCGCCGATTTTTAAGTGCCCAACGCGATGATAAATCACAACTCGACTCACATCAGACCAAGAGGAGCGAATATCAGCCGCAATTTGATAAAATACCCGCAGTGCCATCGGTTCGTAAGCTTGGTACTCCAGTGACATCACAGCTTTACCATCTGTTTGATTGCGAACCATTCCACTCATCAGCACGATCGCACCATTGGCTTGATCGTCAGCCATAGCATAGACTTCCTCAACAGACAAGGGTGCAAAAGTAATCGCAAAGCTATCTTTAGCACTTGGTTTAATCCCAAAGGCAGGTGTTGTTGTCTTCACTGAGTTCATTTTATTCGGCATCACTATCTACTCTTCAGTTTAAGCTTTGCTTACCTGTTGCTTAATTTAAATCTTACTCTTGTGTGCTCTTGAGTGCTCTTGAGTGCTCTTGAGTGCTCTTGTGTGGGGGAAAGAAGAATTATTCTCCTTGTCCCCCCAGTCGCTATAACTCCGGGAACCTCCCTTGTCCCCCTTGTCCCCCTTGTC
>NZ_JAOWRF010000229.1 GCF_025753815.1 Plectonema radiosum NIES-515
TGCGACTGTTGCCATCCTTTTAGAGTTTCGTTTTTCACCCTTAGTTAAGCGTTTATCTAATTTTTTGTGACTTGCTTGCGCTCGTTTTTGCGTTTCTGGACGTAAATCTTCTCTACGCATTGTCACAGCTTTTCCATCGGCGCTAATAACTAGTATATCTCCGGTTTGTTTGTTGTCGTTTAATTGAGTTTTTCTGAAAAGTCTATTTTTATAGAACTCATCAAAATCGGAGGCACTTCTATAAGCTAATTCTTCTACTTGACGCTTCGGAATTTGTGCATTTGTTGTTTTCTTAATCGCTTCTACTGTTTCATTAAATCCATTTAAGGCTACTTCCGAGGCAACTCTTTCTCTAAGCCCATAGGAATATTGTTCTACTGGGAGGTTTAGTTCTGCGTCCAGTGGGTTCAAACTTACTATCTTTCTTTGTCCGTAACCAATACGTCTAACTATAACTGTGCCAAAAAAAAATTGTTGTTAATTTTCGCTCTTGTCTTCGCTTATGTGTTCTGTGTTCCCCATCACTACCCGATAAGTCTGCGAATAGTTACCTTTCGCATAGTCAAATATATTCAAATATCAACTATCTACTCAGTTTGAGTTAATATTTACCATTGACAGGCGATTAAACATTTTTTAGGTTTAGCCACAAATCCTGGCACATTGATTAACCTTGGCTGAACTACGCAACCTGATATCCCCTCTTTAAAAGCATTGGGGAATTCTTTTATTAAGATGTTATAACTTCCATTAACATCTGCATTTATTAAGCCGGATTCACATTGATATAAACCACGCTTGATTCTTCTACCGCTTGGTTTCCAATTCTTAGGTTTTTCTCCATAATTAGGAATAAAATCTAAATCTAAGAAGCTCGCAATACTTGTGTAAGACTCTTCTCTCGTATAAACTTTAATTCCTTTTAAAGCAACGAGCGTAAATTAGCATATCCACTAATTTTTTGTAAGGGATAAAAACAAATTTTTGAGTATTCACCCTACCAATATTACAATTGCGCTTCCAGTCAGGATTTAAACCTATCACCAACGTGCTGATTCCTGATAATACGAGTGTTTTAATCAGCAAACTTGATGCTCGATGTAAATACGAATCGAATGGAATTGATTTCTCCTACGAGTCATCAATTCCATTCGATTCGACCAATCGATACCATGCAGCTTTTTGTTAATTGAGCGTAGTTTACTAATGTGTTTGTTGTATCGATTGTTAATCGATTTTATTGGTCTGCCATTAATAAGAATCGGCTGGAAACCGGGCTTATTGGAAGTTACAGTCCCAAGGTTATTTACACCATTATCCATTGCCGAACAGAAACCGGATTCAGATAACTCGACATCCGGTACTGTATAAACTACTTCAATTACATAACATCCAGTCCTTGGAATTATTCTTACACAGTCATAGTTTTCTGCGTGTTTGGAGTGAATCAAGATATTTGTTTTATATAAGTGAATAATCCCTGATTATTTCACCTTTTTATAGGCTCTGGTATGGGGATATTCTACTTGATAACGCCCCTTCGGCGGTTTATAATTTGGTGGTTTTGGTCTACCCGTAAAGGATGATGGATTAATTTTCCATTCCTTTATTGCATTAAAAAAACCCGTCCATTCTGCATTGACTGATTTCATCACTTGTTGAGCTAGAAATGCGGGCAATGTATGGTAACAAGAATAACCTTTCATTAATGCATCGATATTTTGATGCAACTCGGTTTTCCCAAACTTGACTACGCCATGACCATAAAACCAGGATTGACGTTGTATAGAACCCATTTGGGATCTTTTTGGAAAAAGGTTATACTAGACAGCGATCGCCAGCTAATACAACCTTAAATATTGATTTCAAAACAGGAGTGTTGAGAAGAGAAAAAATGCCATATTCAAG
>NZ_JAOWRF010000406.1 GCF_025753815.1 Plectonema radiosum NIES-515
ACAAGGGGGATGAGGGGGATGGGGGGGATTATGAGGCAAACTCTCCTGCCCGCTGCCCCTCTGCGGTCTATTTGTATCAACTTTTAAGTGAAACGGTATTAAGCTAGATCGTAGTTGCTTGAATCGGAATTGTAATTACAAACTCTGTACCCTGACCGATATTTGAGTTTACTTCCAGGGTTCCGAAGTGTTTGTCAACGACGATGGAGTGAGCGATCGCCAATCCTAGTCCGGTTCCTTTTCCTACTTCTTTGGTGGTAAATGAATGCTTAAAAATCCTGTTTTTTACTTCATCTGTCATCCCAATTCCCGTATCTTCAATTCTGATTATTGCACATTTATGCTGATTTTTAAACTCGGTTTTTATGAGAATTTGATTTAAATTTGTCTTGATATTTGGAGTATTCTGGCTTTGATTTAACTCATCTAAAGCATCGATTGCATTAGCTAGCAAATTCATAAATACCTGATTTAGTTGTCCGGGATAACATTCAATTTGAGGTAAATCGCCGTATTCTTTGATGATGGCGATCGCCGGACGAGTATCATTACTTTGTAGGCGATGTTTGAGAATAAGAATGGTGCTGTTAATGCCTTCGTGAATGTTGAATAAAACAGGGCGATCGTTATCAGTTCGCGAGAAGTTGCGGAGACTAATGCTAATATCGAGTATTCGATGAATACCTGTTTGCATCGATTCGATTAGTTTCGGCAAATCTTCGCGTAAATAATCGAGGTCGATTTCATCTAGTTTTTCTTGAATTTCAGTAACGGGTTGAGAATAATGTTGTTGATAAAGACCGAGCAAGTGTAACATGTCTTTGATATATTCCTCAGCATGAGAGAGATTGCCACTAATAAAACCAACAGGATTATTAATTTCATGTGCCACCCCAGCAATAAGTTGTCCCAAAGCTGACATTTTTTCATTTTGAATAATTTGAATTTGAGATGCTTGCAACTCTACTGTTTTTTCCGTAACTTGATTTTCAAGACTTTGGGTTAAGCGACGCAATTGTAAATGAGTTTTTACCCGCGCTAAAACTTCTTTTTCCTGAAAAGGTTTAGTAATGTAATCAACTGCACCGATTTCTAATGCTTGAACTTTGCTATCAGCATCAGATAAAGCAGTCATAAAAATAACGGGAATATCACAAGTTTTAGTATTTTTTTTCAGGTGTTGACAAGTTTCAAAACCATTCATTCCCGGCATCATGACATCGAGTAAAATTAAATCGGCAGTTCGGCGTTCAAGTTGTTGCAGAGCGCGTTCACCACTGGTGGCGATCGCCACGTCAAAACCAGCATCACTCAAAGCTTCGGAAATAACATCTAAGTTTGTGGGAGTATCATCGACAATTAAAATTAAACCTGTTAGAGGTGTTTTCATTATTGTTTCTCCCTAAAGGCGATCGCCTGCTAAATACTCCTCAATCAACTGCTCAATATTCTCAGTTTGAAATTGTTTAGCTAGTTGAAGAATTTTCTGAATGAAAGGCTGATAGCGATCGCTTTTTTGTCCTATTTGCTCTGCGGCTTCGGTTAATTTTTTGACTAAACCATCTTGTGCTAGTTCTAGCAATTTTTGTAAATCTTCTTTGGGAGGGGGAATCAGTTCTGTGGTGGATGTAGTCGTCGCTGTTGCTTGATATTTCCAGGTGAGTTTTAAATAATTAGCTAGGAAGTTAAACAACTCCGAAACTTGCACAGGTTTGGGGAGAAAATCATCACCTCCAGCTTCTAAACTCATCCGGCGATCGAGTTGCGCTACTGATGCTGAAGAAACAATCACCTTCAAGTGTTTCAAATCGTCTGTATTGCGTATTTGTTTGAGCATTTCAAATCCATCCATCACAGGCATCGATAAATCTAAAATCACCAAATCTGGCGAATGCTGGCGGATTTTTGCTAAACCATCTTGCCCGTTTTCGGCTTCTGTTAAGATAAAACCGAGCGGTTCGAGTAAATTGACAATTACACCTCGATTTTCCCAGCGATCGTCTACCACTAAAATGTGGTGCTGTGTTCCTTCATAGCCGATGATGTTGCCGACTGTTGAGGTCTGTTGTTGGCTCCAGTCTGTTGCCAATGGTAATGCCACCTCGAAGGAGAAATCGCTGCCCACACCAGGTTGGCTCTTCACCTGAATTTGCCCACCCATTAACTGGACAATTTGCTGGCTAATGGCTAATCCTAATCCTGTGCCTTCGGTTTTGCGGTTATGTTCACCGACTTGTTCAAATGCCTGGAAGAGTTTGTGGATATTTTCTGGGGCAATTCCCACTCCGGTATCTGCCACCACAAAGCAAAATTGTGCGGTTTGATCGCAATCAACCGCGACTCGTTCAACTGCTAAGGTGACACTGCCGCGATCGGTAAATTTAATGGCGTTACCGAGTAGGTTAATCAAAACCTGACGCAGACGTTTTTCATCGGCAGCAATGCCCACGGGTAAATCAGCATCTGGTTCGTACTGGAAATTGATGCCTTTTTCCTCTGCCCGAATGCGACAGATTTCGACAACACCTTGCAAGAAAGACGGGAAGTGGATGGCTTGGGGTGCAAGCTCTAGTTTACGGGCTTCGATTTTGGAGAGATCGAGAACATCGTTGATTAGGGTTAAAAGGTGAGAGCCGCACTGGTGAATGATGTTGACTCCGTGGCGTTCTTTGTCGGGTAAAGCTTTGGAGCGTTCGAGGATTTGGGCATAGCCAAGGATGCCGTTGAGGGGGGTGCGAAGTTCGTGGCTCATGTTGGCGAGGAATTCGCTTTTTGCTTGGTTGGCATTATCGGCAACAAGTTTCGCTTCTTTCAGTTCTGCGGTGCGTTCCTCAACACGGGTTTCCAATTCGATAAAGGAGGTTTTGAGTTGACCTGCCATCTGATTAAAGTAATCTGCCAGCGATTCTAATTCATGGATGCCTTGCACCTGAACTGTTTGATCGAGGTGACCGCAGCTAATTAACTGACTGGCTTCTTGGAGTTGCAAAATCGGTTTGGTAATCCAGCCAGAGGTGAAAACGCCGAGGATCGTTGCCACACCCAGCGCACCCAGACACAGCACAACAGTAGTGCGGCTGTTGGCATTGATTTGTGCCATAAAGTCAGATTCAGGCACGGCAACAACTACGAGCCAATCTAGCCCCCACTCATCTTTCCAGGGTGTAACTTGTAGGAACTGACGTTGACCGTCAAGCATAAACTCAAGGGTTTGACTTTGTTGAATTTGGTTGAGATTACTAAACTGCTTAGTTAGGTGTTGGGTCGTTGCGCGAATTAGAGCATCCTGGCTATTAGATGCATTGAGCCGCGTTGCCTTGCCATCAACAAGCTTGTAAGGCTGTTCAGCAGCAGAACTAGCAATGATGAGTCCGGTGCGTTCCAAAATGAAGGTTTTCCCGGAGGGACTCACCTTCAACTCTCTCAGAAAGTCGCTGATCTGACTCAACCGTTGGTCAACGCCAATCACTCCGATTAATTTTTTGTTTTGGTCATAAACCGGACGGTTGGCAGAAATGGACAGAGTATAGGGGGGAGATTGCCATTGATACACCTTCCATAACGGCTGTCCTGCGCGGACGGGTTCTGTGTACCAACCTTCTTCTTTGGCAATGTAGCGTCCGTTGTTGATCGCAAGTGTGGTGCGTTCTCCCTGACTGTTGGTGTTATAAATATACCAGTTGAAGTTGCCGTTGCGCTGCCTTGAAACTTCATCCACCGTGACCCGACCATCTTCAAAGAAACGCCCAGCACCCGCAAAATCTCCTGTGCTGTAGGCAAAGCCAATGTAGCCAATGTTATGTAGTTTTAATTGTTTCCAGAAAAATTGACCTAATGCTGCTGGGTATTGCAGGTTAAGTAATTTTAGATCAATGGCATCTCCGTTTGTTTGGGCAAGGTTACGAGCAGTATCCAGTTGAGTTTCGAGATGCTGATCGATGCGTAAGCTCACTTCGCTGCGTAAGCGAGTTGCCAAATTATTAATTGCCTGCTGCCCATTCCGAAACGACAGATAGCCGGTTAATCCCACCGCTGCAAAAATTTGCAGCACAAAGGGGACGATGAGGAGCGATCGCAGGGAAAGTTTGCCATTGGCTTTCTGAGTGGGTTGATGTGCCGTTGCTTGGTGGAGTGGTCCAGAGGCAGTCATAAGCGCGCTCTTTGTTACCAGATTGTTCTGCTTAGTATGCCCATATATTTCAGAGCGATACTCATTGACCCAGATTCGTCCCTGGTCACGGTCGGTCTGTGGGGTTACATAGCAGAAGAGAAACAAAAACGTCGATACGAAGCTGTATTTGTAGCCAAACTTAACGATTGTGTTCGCTCCGGTTTTTGTCCCTCTGGTAGAGATTCGCTTAGTTGACAATTTGAAAATATTCTCAAAGATTCAGATCCCCGACTTCGTAAAAGTTGCCCTGGGATCTTGTTTGCAGCGCGTTTGATACAAAAGACTACTTTAGATAGATGGCAAGGTGGACGCAACGATTAACTGCATAACTTGATGTTAATTACACCTATTAAATAAAAGACAGAAAATAAAGCTTGCAAACGTTGATATATTCATCTTCCATTCAATAGAAGTTTTTGAGGTTTAAATGACAAATCTACAAGAATCTAGCGAAGCCAATGTAGCTAGTACAACTCCGCAAGATTTAAATCGCATCACAGGTAGCCTAGCAATTAGTCAAAATCAAGATGGTAGATTAGAAGCTTTTGTAATTGATACTGATGATAATATTCATCATGCTTGGCAAAATACACCGAATGGTGAAGATTGGAGTGATTGGCAAAGTCTTTCAAATCAAACTGCTAAAAGTCTGACAGTAGCTCACAATCAAGATGGCAGACTAGAAGTTTTTACAATTGGTAACGATAAAAAAGTTTACCATGCTCGGCAAACCACAGCTAATGGCAAAGATTGGAGTCCATTAAAAAGCCTTTCTGGTGGAATTGCGAAAAGTTTAGCAGTAGCTGCAAATAAAGATGGTAGACTTCAAGTCGTGGCGATCGGTACTGATGATAAGGTTTATTATGCTTGCCAAACTAAACCCAACGGTGAAGAATGGAGTAAATGGGACGGTCTTTCTCGTGGCATTGCTGATAACCTAACATTAGTTCCCAATCAAGATGGCAGACTAGAAGTTTTTGCAATTGGTACTGATAATCAGGTCTATCATGCTTGGCAAACCACACTCAATAGTAACGACTGGAGTAAATGGGACAGTCTTGCTGATGGAACTGCTAAAAGTGTGACAGTAGCTGCAAACCAAGACGGCAGATTAGAAGTTTTTGCAATTGGTACTGACGATCAGGCATATCATATTTGGCAAACCACAATCAATAGTAACGATTGGAGTAAATGGGACAATCTTTCTCGTGGAGTTGCTAAAACTTTGGCAGTAGCTCAAAATCCAGATGGTAGATTAGAAGCTTTTGCAATTAGGACTGATAAAAAAGCATATCGAGTTGCACAAACAGAACCTAATGGTAAATGGGGGAAATGGCAAGATTTTACTGATGAGATTAGTAAGAATTTAAAAGTCAGTCAAAATCAGGATGGCAGATTGACAATATTTGGAGTCGGTTCAGGTCAAAAATTACATCAGGCTTGGCAAACCAAACTTAATGGTAAAGACTGGAGTAAATGGGTGTTAAAAAATATTTTTGTGAGAGAAGAAGATAAGTAAGTTACAAAAAGGATGAATGGGAAAGTGACAAAATTTTATCGTTCATCCTTAATTTATCCTTTTTGATTTTGTTAAGATTATTTGCGGATTACTGGTAATCGGTACTGTAGTGAAGGAAATTAACGATTGAACACTTTCAGTAATCTAATAAATATATGAATTCACAGCAGTTAGAGCCAGCAGTTTATAGCGCGATCGCAGACTTTGAAAAATCCAATGTACCTGGTGTTTGGGCAACTTTAGATAAAAACCAAGTACTTGCGGACATGCGATCGCGTGTTGCCGATCCTTTTCTAGTCAACCAAGGTGGACAACCATTTTGTGGACCTGCGTCCATTTTGTTTGAACTCATTCGCAAACAACCACTGCGTTATGTGCAAATTTGCCGCAGCATATTTGAAACTGGTGGTTTTCAAGGACAGACCACACGCATTAAAGCATCTCAAACACTTGTTAAAAGTAGAGGGAGACTGCGCTTAAGTCAAGCCGATTGGATGGTTTTAGCAACATTAAGAGAAGCAGAAAACTTGATTTTTAACATTGAATTAGAATCACCTGATGTCATCCGGAATTTGTCGGGGATGACGAAATCTTGGGAGATGAAAGGCTGGACGCGAGAAGTATTAGGTTATCGTCAAGTTAAGTATATACATACATATATATTTGGAGAATACGAGGCTTTAAATGAAGCTTCGGCTGTCATTGATTCTGGTGGTGTAGCCTTTGCTTTAATTACTGCTTCAGGTTTGCTAGGTGGTAAAAAGCCTTTTTTACCTTACCCCAATCACTGGATTACGATATTAGGAAATATTTCGTTTCAAGGTGGTTCCTGGTTTGAAGAAGAAAGCGGACGGGTCAGCTTAGATATTTACTCTTGGGCAAAAAAATTTCACATCGACCTTGATGAAAGACCTTTTGAGGATTATTTCTGGGGAGTTGTTATGGGTTCGATGTGATTGGGGGACAAGGGAGAAACCCCAAGAGACCTAGCAGTGCTACGTCACAATAATTGTTTTCCACGACGTTTGTCTAATAGACATCTGTTGGAAATTAATTATGCGTTAACCAGAATCCTTGTAGAGACGCGAAATTTCGCGTCTCTACATTGTTTTCTGGAGATGTCTAATGGATATCCAAGCATCGGTGGCTATGTCTGCAATCGAATAGTCACCGCAGATAAATTCTTTGTCTGCTAATTGTTTATTTAACACGCTGTCAAGTCGTAGAGTTTCTTTTTCATAGCGTGCGATCGCATAGGGAATCTTTAAAAAGCGTAAACCGTTTAAAATGGTTCATTTGCCCAGACATTGATTCTACTCCAACTTCCTCCAACATAACCGAAGCCTTGCGTCCGTTGGGTGTGGTGAAGGTCTAAAGGTCAATCATGAGGTTATAGGAGTGGTATTTGTCATCTTCGAGGCTAATGTAACTCAAAATTTAAGTTTCTTTCTTTGAAACTTTTTATACTTACCATAAATAAGATTCTGGTATAAAAAGCAACTTTAAATTGAAACATACAGAAAAATCGTCTGAACTATACCAAAAGATAAAATTATTTCCTAGGAGAAAAAACACATATAATCTTTAAAAAGAACACTTAAGTATTTTTTCTTAGTAAAAATCCTGATAAACATCTGTGCTTTTAAATAAGAGCGTGCAAAAATAAACTCGTAGATAGATTAGATACAGCCACAGGATATACACGACTATAAAATTAGCAAACAAATCAAGTTTTGCTAACACAATTTTTGGTGCAAATATTTGCATCGTTTTAGCATTTCGTCGTTTATATCAACTGCTAAATAGAAGGCAGAAAGCAAAACTTTGCTTATATATGCTTTCTATAAAATTGGCATTTTACGTTTAACTGTTTCTACTTATATTCGCGAAAAATTGGGAAAATATATGAGCGATCGCTTGAGTATTAAACAAGGCAAATTTCAACTTTCAACAAGAGCAAAAATTATGTTGTTTGCTGTGTTTGTCGCTGTACTACCGACTTCTGGCTTTTGTACAGCTTCGCTAATACTCTCACTTTCTTACCTAGATTCAACATCTACTAGCGTGAACCACCCGACATCGATTCCTTGGCTGACTGAGAAATACCAATGTCAGCATACCCATAGAATTTGGCGTGATGACAAATGTTGGGATTATGAACATAATCCGATGTTTTGATAATACTTAATTGAAGTTTTCGCTTTTGTGAGCATCCAATGTGCTTCGTTTATCCATAGCTTGAGCACGTTGGGCTGCATATATACCGATTCCCACATTCATGAGGTACAGAATATTGAATTAACCGCTTCGGAAGACAGATAAACAAACATATGGACGCAGATAAATTTTTACCTCAGCAGACTAGGAGACGCTATAAAGCATATAAAGTTATAATTTTGGTTGCTGAAGACCGGGTATTTTGACGGACATGATATTAAACATTTATGAGCACAGATATTTCCGAAATATAGATATTTTCTGATAAAACAATATTAAATTAATTTTTAGTATTGTAATCAATTATTTAATAATATAGATGTTTCATCAAAATAAGATGCACCCAAATAATTCTTATTTAGACAGTTTGGCGCCAATGTATTGGTGCTTCAACATTATCAGGCAGACGAGTTGTGCGATCGCCTAATGCTCCTATAATCTGCTGTGGGTCTAAATTTTTCACACCTGTCAAAATTGCTCCTTCTAATTTGACATCGCAAAGACTTGCTCCATAAAGGTTGGCTCCCATCAAGTTTGCCTCACAAAGGTTAGCTTCATGAAGGATTGCTCTTTGCAAGTTGGCTCCCATCAAATTTGCTCTATACAAATCAACTTCTATCAAACTTGCTCCAGACAGATTAGCAAATAATACCTCTGTTTGTTGTAGTTTGGCTGCATTCAAATTTGCGTTACTAAGATTGGCTCCATTCAAGTTTGCTTGTTGCAAGTTTGCTCCAATCAAACCAGTACCCTGCAAGTTAGCTTTCCCAAACTTGCATGATTGCAAGTTGGCTAAAAATAGCTTTGCACCAGAGAGGTTGGCAAGTTTTAAAGTTGCTTGTTGCAAGTTGGCTTTATAAAGGTTGGCATCGGTAAGATCTGCCGCACGCAAACTTGCACCAGAGAGGTTAGCTCCACGCAAATTTGCTCCACAAAGCTTAACTTTATTGAGATTAGCTCCGTTCATGTTTGCCGCACTCAGGTTGCATGATTGCAAGTTGGCTTCATACAAAATGGAGCCACACAGTTGAGCTTTATCCAGGTCTGCACGGCACAGATCGGCTGATCGCAAGTCTGCACCACAAAGGTCAGATCCACTCAAGTCTGCCCCGGCAAAATCTACTCCACGCAGGTCTGCACGTCTGATGTGAATATTACGTAAATCAATTTTCTGATTTACCGGGTCTTTTTGTGAATTGCGTCTACCTATGACTGTTAAAGCCACTTGAATATCTGTAGGAACGGGGGGTGATTCTTCCATCCAGCTTAGGTCGTCGGGATGTTCGTGACGTGTGACATGGGTGTGCCTGCCAAAACGAGGTTCAGAATCTTCTTGAGTTTGTTGTCGTTGTTTCACCTGTATCGGAGCATTCTCACGCACAAAAGCTGAGAGAATTTCCATGATTGTCCAGTGTTCTTTGGGAAAATCTTGAGCAACTCGTTCTAAAGCGTAAATTGCCCCTGTCCGGGTTGACACTTTGTCATGTCCAAGCTGTTCAATCGCTGCCATAAAACGTTCAGCAATTAACCTGTCTTCATTGAGTTTGTTATTTTTAATGCCGAGTTCGATGTTTCTTTGGGCTGCGATCGCACTTTTTTCTAAAGCTTCTGTACGCTTTGCTGCATAATAAACATTAATCATTCCTGCTAGCCCTAAAAAAACTATTGCAGAAGTTGTTAATGTTTGATTTCTATTCTCTATTTCTTGCTGCGTTGACACTTTCTCATGATGAGAAAATGCCAATAAAATTAGAGTCAATGATAAAGTAAATATAACCGATATGGCTATCAACCAATTCAAAAGCGTGTCTGTCTTATTAGCAGACATAGCAGAAGTATTCCTCACATTTTAGAATTTTTACGGTGATTCTTGGCAAAAGAGTATAGCATTTATCTCAAAATTGCAATATGCGCCCCAAAGCTCAATTAATCTTACTTTTACGATTGCGCTCATAGTATTGAATGCAACATGTGTTTCAATACTATGAGCGTAGATCCCTTACAAACGTAGAAAACTCACGAAAAATCAGTTGATTTAATCTGCTGAAAATTTAGATATTTAGCTTCTTGGATGTCTGTTTAATACAGGTTAGCATCCCGAAAGTTTGCCTCATCCAGTTTCGCACCACTGAGATTTGTATCATGCAAATTAGCTAGAAACAAATTAGCTCGATGCAAATTGGCTTGATCCAAATTTGCCCCGCAGAGGTTGGCTGCATTGAGAATTGCCCCTGCTAAGTTAGCCCCACTCAGGTTTGCTTCAGCCAGATTAGATGCACTTAGGATTGTACCACTTAAGTTAGCACTTTTGAGATTTGCCCCTGCCAGGTTAACCTGATATAGATTCGCTCCTGCTAAGTTAGCACCATTAAAGTTTACCCCCCGCATATCCGTATAGCTCAAATCAAGTAGCTGATTTTCGGGATCTTTTTTGACATCTCTCCTCGCAATCACCGTTAGAGCTGCTTGAATATCTGTGCGAATTTTCGTTTTGAAGTTGTTTTTTGATTTCTCTTGGGGTGTGTAAGGAGCATTATTTCGCACAAAAATCGTGAGCATTTCCATGATTTCCCAGTGTTGTTGTGGATTCTTCTTGGCGACTTGCTCTAAATCATAAATTACATCCAAACTGGTTTTGATGTTTTTACTTCCCAGTTGTTTCATTGATTGCCATTCCTCATCCTTAATTTGAGCAACTTATGTTGATTTTGTGCGATTCTGTTTTCCTTGACAAGCTTCTAAAGGAGGAATTCCAGTATTAGGCTCTTCTTAGTATAACCTTAGCTTTGTGCTGTTTAATACGTATTATTATTTACTGTCAATACACTCAATCTTTTTCTAGTAGTTTTTCATAATTTCTATATACTATAGCAATCGGTGGAGGAGTTATGAAAATTATTGTTTCAACTAACCTTACTAGGCACAGAGGACACACAGAGAAGAATAAACAGAGGTTTTCATGAATGATTAGACCTCTCCGGAAAAGAATGTAGAGACGCGATACCCAAGCGTCTCTACAAGGGTTTTGGGTAACGCATCGTTCATTTTCGGAGATGTCTATTTAGGACTGCTATAAGCAATCCTAGATCCCACGTTAACATTCGCGGTGTTCAGATTCGGTGGCTTCTTAAAGAAATTGGGAATATAAGTTTTCATGATTTAAGACTGGTATATTTTTTCAGGAAAAATTAAGTTTTATTATTTACATAAATAATAATTACAGTCTAGAAAATAGAAGCTAATGACTAGGAAAAGAGATTTTGAGAAAATTTCTCTCTAATTTTGAATTCCCCCGCATGGATTTACCAAATGCAACAAAATACACAATCAATTGTAAAAGACTTAGTGCTGATTGGTGGCGGTCATAGCCATGCGATCGCACTTTTGATGTTTGGGATGAAACCGTTAACAGGAGTACGGTTAACCTTGATTACCGAAGCTTCAGATACACCCTACTCTGGAATGCTACCCGGACACATTGCCGGATTTTACAACCATGATGAATGTCACATCGATTTGCAACGTTTAGCTCAATTCGCTCAAGCACAATTATACATCGACAAAGCAGTCGGACTTGACTTAAAAAATAATAAAGTTTTTTGTGCTAACCGTCCACCTGTCACTTTTGATGTGCTGTCAATTGATATTGGCAGCACTCCCGCTACGCTATCTGTATTAGGTGCAGAATATGCAATTCCGGCTAAACCTGTAGCACAACTATTAGAACATTGGTATCAGTTACTTGAGGATGTCGCTGAAAATCCAGATAAATTAATGAGGATTGGAATAGTAGGCGGTGGCGCTGGTGGTGTAGAATTGGCGCTATCAATGCAAGCTAATTTACTGAATATTAAAAAGCGGGAAAAGAATTTTCCTCAGTTGGAAATTGATTTATTTCAGCGTGACGCGGAATTGATGCCTAATTATCATCCATCGGTGCGGCGTCTAGTTACACAACTTTTGATTAAGCGGGGGATGGAACTGCATTTGAGGGAAAATGTGTGTCAAGTTGCACCTAATAACTTTACTTCTATATTTGATGAGCGAGCAGAAAGAGGTGAATTAAATGTTATATGTGAATCTGGGTTGAAAGTGAAATGCGATCGCTTGTTTTGGGTAACTCAAGCATCAGCACCACATTGGTTAAAAACAACAGAATTGGCAACCGATGAGCAAGGCTTTATTTTAGTTGATGACACATTGCGATCGCTAACACATCCCCACGTATTTGCTACTGGTGATATTGCCACAATGATAAATCATCCGCGTCCGAAAGCTGGTGTATTTGCAGTTAGGCAAGGTAAACCTTTATTTGAGAACTTGCAGCGAATTTTAGATGGAAAATCACCACTAACTTACAAACCACAGAAACAATATTTAAGTTTAATTGGTACTGGGGATAAACGTGCGATCGCTACACGAGGTTTTTTCACTTTGCCACCGCATAAATTATTGTGGCATCTCAAAGACTCGATTGATCGCCGATTTATGCAACGCTTCAGCGAGAAACTAGGGACTGGGCATTAAGAATAATTTGCAGTTGGTAGAGACGTTCCGACGGAACGTCTTTACGAAAAATTATGGATTTCAGACCTTGTTCTTCTAGACATTTTATTTGACCACTTTAATGCGCTTAGGAGTAACAAAATTGATAGAAGGGAAACTAATCTCTATTTCACTTTTTACAGGAGCTTTTGGTTTAGACCTTGGCATATAACAGGCAGGATTTCATACTGTAAGTGTGGTAGAAAATGATTCTGATGCCACAAAAACAATAGCTCTTAATCGACCACACCTCAAAGAAATTGCTGTACCAAGGGATATAACGAAAGTAGAAGCTCAAGAGTTACTGTGCGAGGGAGGACGTATTTTAGATATTGGCAGGACGATACTTCCTGGGGAAGTAGATTTAATAATTGGTGGTCCACCTTGTCAACCTTTTAGTACAGCAGGGTTACGTGGTTCAGTGATAGACCCTCGCGGCAGTTTGTTTATGGACTTTATCCGCATAGTTAGAGAAATTCAGCCACGTTTTTTTGTTATGGAAAATGTGAGAGGACTGCTATCTGCTCCTATCCGACATAGACCGATAGACATGCGTAAAGGACAACCCTTAGAATTAGATGAAATGCGTGGTGCTGCTCTTTCGGTTGTGTTGGCTGAAATGAAAGCGCTTGGATACAACGTAGTTTACAACCTTTTAGAAGCAGCCGATTATGGTGTTCCACAAAATAGACAGCGCGTCATATTTATTGGTTCTAGAGATAATGAAGCTTTCACATTTCCTGTAGCTACTCATAGCGAAGATGGCATCAATTTACCGAAATGGCGTACTCTTAGAGATGCCATATTCGAGTTAGTTGACTTGCAGCCACAGTTTATTCCTTATTCTGAAAACCGTCTGAAGTATCTTAGACTTTTAAAATCAGGGCAAAATTGGAAATATTTACCTGAAGAATTAAAACGTGAAGCTATGGGAGGAGCGTACAATTCAGGAGGAGGTAAAGTTGGTTTTTACAGACGTTTGTCTTGGGATAAACCCTCTCCTACTGTAACTACAAGTCCACATCAAAAAGCTACAGATATGTGTCATCCACAAGAATTGCGTCCTCTAACTATACGAGAATCTGCTGTTCTTCAAACTTTTCCTGACGAGTGGGTTTTCTCTGGTTCAGTAAGTTCTAAATATAAACAAATCGGTAATGCAGTACCAGTTTTACTTGCGAAAGCAATAGGTGATTATATTTACAATTTGATTCAGGGAAATAAACCACAGGGCAAAGAAATGGTTGAACAATTGTCACTGTTTACTCATTCTTAACTTCTCCCTCACATTCTGCTTTGAACTCATCTATACTTTCAGGAAACTCACCATTCTTAACTTTTTTTGTAAAAACTTTATAACAATCTTTTTTATCCCCTTCCTTTCGGGGAAAGCCTAGCCAAAGAATAATAATAATTTTTTGTTCTTTAAATGCTCTAAAGAATAATCTATATCTTTCAGGTAGTCCCATTTTTTTAAGACGACCATATTTTTGCAAAGGTTTTTGTAAAATAAAGTGGGAATTAAAAGGATCTTGAGGAATTTTTTCTTTAATACCAATATTTAATGCCTTTAATAATTTGACATCTGAATGTGTAAGAAATTCTTCTTTAGATAAATCATTTTTTAAACTTCTCACTCTATTACGTAATTCTACCCATTGATCGTTAAACAATGGGTAGAAAAAAATTTGCCATTCATTACAACTGAATAAAGCCATTAATCGAGAATTACGTCTGCTAGTAAATCATCCATTTCATCACTCATTTCCTTGGTGTAAGGAACAAGCTTAGAAGGATTATTCACAGCATCCTTCATCAAAAAGTCAAGAAAAAGGCTCATCATCATACTTTCAGTTTCATCAGTGTCGTCAACATTATCGGTTTCTAACCGAACTAAAAACGTGTTTTCAGACAATACTTCAATGTATCCTGAAGCATTGGCTAAATGGGGGTAGTCTTTAGAGAATACACGAGGTAAGCGAAACCCATCTTGATTTCCTACCTTTGCATGAGTGATGGGATAACTTTTTCGAGCCATTGAGGTAAATTATTACTGTTATAACATTTGTTATAACATAAAATAAAATAAAAATAAAGACAGGTATTTTACCTGTCCTAATTAAGTGATGAATTAGTAGAGAATTTAGAAATTCATCTCAGCAGCTTGAACTTTCTCAACCTGCTTTTTCTTCAGCACTAACAAAACTTGAGCTAACATCACCAAAGCGATGAATGCGATTAAGCCTTTAATTCTGCCAGCATCTTGCAGAACAATTTCGGCATCATCTTGACCAAATCCACCGACGTTGGGGTTACTGGTCAAAGCGTCACCAGACTTCACTACTTGTCCTTGGGAAACAAGCAATTCGGGTCCAACGGGAACCTTATCTGTAACTGTTTCACCAGTCTCAGATTGGATGTTTATCAGGTATTTGACGTTACCGTCTTCATCTTCCTCTTTGCCAATTTCGGTAATTGTGCCACTAGCGGAAGCGTTGTAAGCGGTGTTGTTGCTCTTTTCACCAGTGGGGTAAACTTGTCCACGTCCACGATTACCACCTACGTGAACTTGATATTTACCAAACCTGATATTTTTGTCGGTTGCGGGGTTGGGAGAAAGAACTGGGAAAACGATTTCTTGATACTGTTCACCGGGTAGTGGTCCGATGATGATGACGTTTTCTTTGTCTTCTGAGTAGGGTTGGTAGACTAAATCTTCAATTTCTTCTTTCATGTCCTCAGGGATGCGATCCTCAGGAGCAATCTTGAAGCCTTCTGGTAACATCAGTACAGCACCAACATTTAAGCCAGTTTTGGAACCATCAGCACCCACTTGCTGCACGCTGGTGTCGTAAGGAATTTTTACTACCGCTTTAAAGACGGTATCAGGTAATATCGATTGGGGAATTTCTACTTCCGTCACTTTTGCCGCTAGGTGACAGTTAGCGCAAACAATGCGTCCTGTTGCTTCACGGGGGGTTTCGGGATAGGTTTCCTGTGCCCAAAATGGATAAGCAGCTGCTGATTGGGGAAGAATTAGATCGCTGGTGAAGAACAATGTCACAGTAGCGATCGCTATAAGCAATGTTTTTACCATCGCTTTAGCACTGCGAGTCAACCTCGCTGGTCTAAAGGCATTTCTCATCTCAATAAGGACAAAAATTCTAGAAACGAAGGTCAAATAAATTGAGTAATAAGTTATGAGCTATGTATTTCTAACTCCTAACTCCTAACTCCTAACTCCTAACTAATTAAGCCCACCAAGCTTCTTCACCTGTGCGGAAGTCGGTTTCAGTCCAGGGAGTCAACACAATTGTGTCGTTATCTACTTTGGTATGAGCTAAAGGCAAAGACTTCGGTGCAGGACCTCGCACAACCTTACCAGTAGGATCATACTGGGAACCGTGACAAGGACACTTAAATTTGTTTTCAGCAACGTTCCAGGGAACAACACAACCTAAGTGAGTGCAGATCGCGTTAATGCCGTAATCAGCGATCGCCTCTTTGCTTTCTACCACAATATAGGTCGGGTCTCCTTTAAGTCCTTGAACTAAAGTGCGATCGCCGACATTATGGCTTTCTAAAAATTTAGCTACACTGACGTTGTTACCCAACTCGTCTTTTCCTATTGTCCCACCACCAGCACCGCTAGCAGAAACGGGAATGAAAAACTTGACTACGGGATACAATGCTCCCAGAGCTACTCCGGTAACAGTCCCGAAAGTGAGCAGATTCATGAATTGACGGCGCCCCATATCGGGGACGTCTGCTGATTCTGAAAATTGAGCCATAATCTCCGCGCTATGATTCTCTATTTTGTTAAGAATATTGACAAAAGTTACCATAATGTTAGTTGCTCTTGTCAGCATCGAAATGAATTGCGCTCCCAACGATGCCATACTTTTCTCTTCAAAGATATTTCTAGCATCTTTTGGTAGACATTACATTTCTTTATAGTCTTATCATACTGGAGTTACGGAACTTAACATCATAACTAAATGTAAAATCTAATTGAAAAAAGCTATGACCGGAATTGAATTACGTCAAATGTTGCTTGATAAGTGGGGACGCTCATACGATGTGCAGTTACGACGGACTCAGGGTAAGATATTTGTGCAAGTAATGTGGAAATATCTTGAGCAAGTATCTTTTCCCTTAAGTGAAGCAGACTACCAAGAGCATCTCAATACTGTCGCCACCTACCTTGATGCCTTTGGTGGTACAATTCAAGTGCAAACATTTATTACTCAAACTCGCGAACGTCCGCGACTTGGTAAAGCAGTTAGCATTCCTTTAGATTTAGGTGAACGTGCTTCCGAATGGTTGATTGATTAGTTTATCATTTAGATAACAAACATAACAATTCAAAATTCAATAAATTTTCATGCGAGGATTTAAACCTTGACTGAAGCGGAGACTACGTGTAGACGTAGGGATTTTAAACTATTTAATTTACGATAACAAATAAAAGAATACAGCAGATTGCGTTGTTATTAAATACAGGTAGAGACTATTCTGTGCTACGTCTCTACAAGGTTTTGGATTTTATATATGTACTTCATTTATCTGAAAATTGCTGTATTTATAAAGTATTCTTTTGCCTAAAGCTACATCAATCAGATAGTGCACGATAAGAGATTTTTAGGCTAATTACCTAAACATTCCAAAATTCTGCTGCCATTGCTTCAATCGTTTTTTCTAAATCTGGCAAATAGTTCAATACGGTTGGTGTTAAGGATTTTTGGTACTGATTTTAGACATGTAGAGACGTAGCACATGCAACGTCTCTACGAGGATTTGGGGTTTAACTCAACGGTATTGGCAAATAGTTCTCAATTACATTCCAAACTATGTCGAGGTCTACACTTAGATATTCATGAGTTAATCGATTACGAAAACCAGCAATATTAGTCCATTCTGTTTCGGGGTATGCATTTTTCCAATCGCTTGGTAATTTCTGTACAGACTCACACATCACCTGAACATTTCGTGAACTACCTACATTGACCTGAGTACAGGTTCAATGTAGGCTTCCCAATTCATTGGGGACTGCCTCTACCTTCATAGATTTTTTACGTCCAGAAGATTTTGGTCTTACATCCCCTCCAAGGGCAGAAGCGCTAGTTCCTAACGCCAAGAGTCGCAATCCTTCATTTCTTATATTTACAGCAGCATTAATATCCCTATCGTGCTGTTTTTGACAGTGCGGACAATCTACAAATCTTACACCCAAGGAATCGTATCCTTTTTGTAGCGCCGGGATTGGAAGTAGAGTCTCGCTACAAAGCCTCGAAGATGGGAAGAAACGACCTATTTCTTGATAGGTGTGACCGAACCTTTCTGCTTTGTATTTGAGCATGGTTTGAAACATTCCCCATCCTTGATCGCTTATCGCTTTAGCCAGATTAGGATTCTTAACCATGTTCTTAACTGCCAAATCTTCTACACAAATGACTTGGTTTTCGTATGCCCGGAGTGCGAGATAGCTTGTGTAGAAAATCTTCTCGTACTCTAGCTATTTTACTAGAAACTTTTGCCACTAGAAGCTTCGCTTTGCGGCGATTCTTAGAGGCTTTGTCTGTCTTTTTTGCTAATTTCTTCTGTTTGCGTTTTCTATTTTTTTCTAACTTGGTTAATTGTTTTTTAGGTAGGTCATACTTTGAACCTTCTGAAGTTATAGCAAAATTATTTAAACCTAAGTCAACACCGATAGCTTCACGAACAGCAACTACAGGCTCGTTCTCTTGGTTAAAAAGAATAGAAGCATAGTATTTACCGTCTGCGTTTTTAGCAATAGTTACAGTGGTGAATTTAGCATCAGGAATTGTTTTGTGAAATCCGGTTTTCATTAAGCCCAAAGAACCTGGAAACTTTATTACAGAATCTTCTGGTAATAGTTTTATGTTTTGGGGATATTGAATAGATTGTTTGCCATGTTTAGATTTAAAGTTAGGGAATTTAGTACGACCTTCAAAGAAGTTAACAAACGCGCTGGAAAGATTGAATGTCACTCGTTGCAAAACTTGACTATAAGCAAGTCCCAACCATTCGTATTCTTTTTTTAATCCAGGAAGCAATTTATCCATTGCCGCTTTGGAAAGTCCTTTCCCCGTTTCTTTGTACGCAACAGTAGTGGCATTAAGCATATAATTCCACAGCCATCGAGTATTGCCAAAACATTGAGCTAAATAGGTTTCTTGCTCATCAGTCGGATAAATTCTAACTTTAATTGCTCTATACATGGTGAGACCACTTGGCGGTTGCCTGTACCGTCCCGCCAAAGTGGCGAACCCGAAGGGCATCGACCTTACCGTGTTTATTTTTTCATGGTAACAGATATTTTGATGTTTGTGTAAGAAAGAGAAAATATTTTGTTCGTTTCGTCGCCGTAGCCTTTCCTGTTTTCGCTGCGCTCAAATATGGTCAGACTACACTCCTCAACTCACGCGCATTCATCACAACACGCTCATGGAGTACCATTTCAGTGTGAGCCTTCTGCTGTCCAAGGTAAAACTGCATCTTGAGTTTTAATATCGTTAAAAAATACTTCTTTTCCTTCCTGTGTATAATGCCTTATTTCCCAACAAGCTTAACCAAACCTATACCCCCGAAATAAAGTCCCAAGACAGCACCGGCTAAAAGACTTTGGGTAAAGGGATCTGTAGAAGGTGTGAGAATAGCTCCTAAAACCACCGATCCAATAATTACATAACGCCAACCAGAAAGCATTTTTTGAGAAGAAACAATTCCTAAAGCACCTAGCAACAGTTGAATGACGGGAATTTGAAATGCTAACCCGACGCTAAATAACAACAACAACACAAATTCAAAATATTTGTCAATCGACCACAATTGCTCGACTACATCTGCTCCGTAGCTGATGAAGAAGTTCAAAGCGGCTGGAATTAGCAGTATATAAGCAAACAGTAACCCGCCGGCAAATAAAACGCTTGAACCCAACATCACGGGTATAAGCAAGCGTCGTTCACGTCTGGTCAATCCTGGGAGTATGAACTGGATAATTTGGTAAAGTACAAAAGGACTGGCAAGCACCAAACCACTGTAACCGGCAACTTTCACCGAGATAAAGAAATATTCTCCGGGAGCGAGTTGGATAAATTTGACTCCGTGTGCTGGTATTTCCAACAGCTGGACAATCGGCTTGACGGCAACAAAGCAGCCAATAACACCAACTGCGACACCAATCAAGGCATAAAAAATCCGCTGTCGTAACTCCTCTAGGTGGTCGAAAATCGACATTTCGACCTCACCAGGCAATTCATCGAGAGGATTTGATTCTGGGTTGCCGTATCCTTCGAGGTCGATATCTGGGTCAGTTGAAGTGTCTACGTCTTGTGAAGGAGTCATGAGTTGAAACAGTAGGCATCATTTGTTAACTATTTTATCTGGGGTGGCGGCTACTACGATATTTTTTTTGGTGCGATCGCTCTTTTCGTCCGGTTGGATTCAAGCTTAATATGAATATGTGACTAGGAAGTTATATTTTAGGCGTTGCCTACCCTAATAATCAGGGCGGAACTGATAATTATATATCACGTATCCAAAAAAAAGCATTAGTAAGTTTAAATGTATTAAAAATAAACATAATATAATGCTCAGTTCTTAAACTCCGGTTTATCAAGGTGCTATCTACAGTAACACAATCGGAAATTATTAACTGAGGTTTCTATGAGTAGGACAATTTTTATTGCTTTGATGGTATCATTACCTGTTTTTTTAGGTAATGTAACTTATAGCTTGGCTGCTAATCGTGACGTGTCGATATTACCAAATAACTTTTGGAGCAAAACTGATTTAATTCCTAGCAACTTCAAAGAGTTAATACATATAGTGCCGTTTCAACTATCAGCTAGAGATGACCAAACAGAAGATTGTCTTCGGGCAGGAGACTGTAAATATTGATAGGTAAGGGTGTTAGTTGTTAGTTGTTGAGTAGATGGGCATTAAATAAACGCTTCTTAACGTAGTAACGGCTACCCTTCGGGAAAGCTCCGCTAACAGCCGTTAAAATACTTGCTTTGAGCGGTAAACCGCTCACTACGAAGAGCGGAGAGTATTTTACATTTAATTTCGCCCACTTAAGTAAGTCGGCGCTAATATTTCAACCTATGTTAATAAATTTAGAGGAATACTTGTAAATTGTAATCAATATAACCTTTTTCTCTAGTGGATATTTTTAGAATTTCTAGGAGAATATTTTTCTCTGGCTAAATTATTTAAGCTGAAGCTTATCCCAGTATTCTTACTTAAGAAGTCTCTCGTAAAAGTGTTGCCATTTGATAAATTTATCGGAAAAATCATCCGGAAGAATGTCAATATAGTTTGTATTTTGATACGGGTATTCGTAGATTAGGCAAGAATTACTACTCAGCAGATATAAATATAATTAGTTATCCAGACGTTTTTGCAATCCCCGTCTTTCCCTAAGTGAAATGGATTAGTTATGCTCCTAGATTTAGAAAGATTTTATCAAGCGTGCAATCCGAGCAGACCTCTAATGATGGGAAATGCTGCCGATCGCCGATATTATATTGATTTTGCTTCAGTGCGGGGTGGTAAAATCATTGAAGCTTTACAGCGTACCATTACGCGGATATCACCGGATGTCCCAACCTGTCAGCTATTTACAGGTCATCTCGGCTGTGGAAAGTCAACGGAGTTGTTGCGACTGCAAGCTGAGTTAGAAGAGCAAAAGTTTCATGTGGTTTATTTTGAGTCTACTCATGTCCTAGAAATGGCAGATGTAGATGTAACTGATATTTTACTAGCGATCGCAGGTCAGGTGAGTGAAAGCTTGGAAGCAATCAAAATCCGCATCAAACCTAGCTATTTTGCTAAGTTGTTTACGGAAGTTATAGATTTCATGCAAACACCAATTGACTTAGAGTATGAAGCTGAATTGTCTGTTGGTATTGGGAAAATTACCGCGAAAACCAAAGAAAGTCCGCAATTACGGCGCCGTTTACGCGATTATCTCGAACCTCGCACAGGAAATATTTTACAGTCAATTAATAAAGAACTGTTAGAGCGTGCGAACACCGAATTGAAAGCTTTAGGTAAAAAAGGATTAGTTGTCATTGTCGATAATTTGGACAGAGTGGCAATTAGACCTTTACCATCTGGGCGATCGCTGCCAGAATATTTATTTATCCAGCGGGGTGAGCAGTTACGTAAACTCAACTGTCATGTAGTTTACACTATTCCTTTAGCTTTAACTTTCTCTAACGATAGCGCTGAACTACAGCAACGTTTAGGTGGTGGTGTCGCACCTAAAGTGTTGCCAATGATACCCGTGCGTTCGCGTTCTGGGGAGGTTTACACTCCCGGACTAACTTTGATGCGTCAAATGGTTTTAGCTAGAGCTTTTCCTGATATTCACTCAGAACAAAGGTTAAACTTAATAACAGAGGTGTTTGACAGTGCGGAAACTTTAGATCGGTTGTGTCTGATCAGCGGTGGTCATGTACGCGACTTGCTAGGATTGTTGTACGACTGTTTGCGAGAAGAAGATCCACCTTTCGATCGCGACTGTGTGGAACTTGTGATTCAAAGACAGCGTGACTACCGTGCTAACCCAATCGATCCGCACGAGTGGGAATTAATTTTTCAAGTGGTGCAACAGCAGCGGGTTCGGGGTGATATTGAATATCACACTTTGTTAAGAAGTTTGTTTGTCTTTGAATACCGCGATCATCAGGGAGTTTGGTTTGCGGTCAACCCAGTTTTAGCAGAAACGCAAAAATTTCAATCATGGTTGAACGAAAACCGCAAACAAGCATCATAACAGATAACGAGCGTTCTTTTAGAAGTTTGGGGAGGGCGATCGCTCTCTCTGCCAATCAATTTTCCGTGGTTGTAGTTTGCTGCAATTATAAAGTTTTGCAACAACGAATTTTACAACGACTTGAAGAACTATTTGCCGAAGCAGATGATATTCAAAAGATAGTTTTGCCTCATAATGCCAGAAGTCTCTACACAACTCTTCATACACAACTAACAAAAAAGCAGCCTTCAGCATTGATGATTTTGGGTTTAGAGTCAGTGGAAGGACTTGATGATTTATTGCGTGCGATCAATCATATTCGCGATGAGTTTCGCAAAAGACATTCATTTACAATGGTGCTTTGGGTGAATGATGAAGTACAGCAAAAGCTATTACGTTTAGCACCAGATTTTGCCAGTTGGGCAGCGACACCAATTAGGTTTGAAATGACTTCAACTCAGTTGCTACAATTTCTGCAACAAGAAACTGATTCTCTGTTCGCTACAGTTTTAAATACTCGTGCTACACAACGTCAAAAACCGGAAGCAGATCGGCATTGTACCGTAGAGCAAGTTTGGGAGCATAGCGATGAACTTCAGTATGCAATCAAAGAGTTGCAAAATCACGGTATTTCTTTAGAACCAGAATTAAATGCTAGTTTAGAATTTGTTTTTGGTTTAGATGATTATTTAAGCGATCGCATAAATTCAGCTTTAGACCATTTCCAGGAAAGTTTCAGGTTTTGGCAAGAATTATCGGGAACCCAGAGTGAACTAAGCGATAAATTTAGAATTCCCGATTTATTCGGCTCCCAGTTAGATATCGTTAACAGCCACGCTTCACCCCTACTGCGACAAGGAGTGTTATTATTTTATATTGCTTTGTGTTGTTGTCGTTTAGCTGAACGAAATTATGCCGAAAATCGCCGTTATTGGCATTCAGCTAAATTGTATTTTCAAGAATGCTTGAATGTTTTGCTTTTAAGTGGTCGTCCGGATGTAGCAGCTCAATTTATTGGTGATTTGGCAGAAGTTTTGCAACATCTGCAAGAGTGGCAAGAATTACAAATGGTTGCTCAAAAGTCTTTGGAGTTGCATCAAACTTATGGGACGCAAATACAATTAGCTTGTGATTATGGTTTTTTAGCACAAGTTGCTGTGCAAGAACTTCGCTGGGTACAAGCGAGTCAATATGCACGAGTTAGTTTGTGGAAATTATACGAATCGAAAGATAATAGCGACTCTAATCAAGGCATATTTCCTTTACTGTTAGCGCAAAGTTATCGCTTGATTTTAGCGAAAGCACAGCGTAATTTGGGTGAAGAAAAAATCGCTTTAGAACAGTTAAAAATGGCGAGTGAGAATCTTGACGAAGCGTTAGAAACTAGCGATCATCGTTATGATGCCCATCGTTATATTCGCTTGTTACGGTCTTTGCGATCGCTTTATTTTGAAGAAGGTCGCTATTTAGAAGCTTTTACTATTCGTCAAAAACGTCGTTCTGTCGAACAGCAGTACGGTTTCCGCGCTTTTATTGGTGCAGGACGTTTGCAACCCCAAAGACAAGCGACAAACCCAGCTTTGCTCTCACCTGCTTACGGTAGCAGCGTCGCGTTAGAAATCGCCGCTTCTGGTCGCGAAGGTGATATAAATAACTTAATTGGCAGAATTAGCCGTGCTGACCAAAAGCTGACGGTGATTCACGGTCCCTCTGGTGTGGGTAAGAGTTCTACCGTGACTGCGGGTTTACTGCCTGCATTACAAAATCGAGCGATCGGCGATCAAATTGCCGTACCTGTGGTATTACAACTTTATGATGATTGGGTGCGAGAATTAGGAAAATCTTTATCATCAGCACAGACACTAATTAAAAAAGAAGCAGAACTTTTACCTTTTCCGGTGACACCAATTACAATTGCGGGAATTCAAGAACAATTACAAGAAAATGCTAACAACCATTTAATCACAGTTTTAATTTTCGATCAATTTGAAGAATTCTTCTTTGGATATACAGATAGAAATAAAAAGCAAGAGTTTGATATTTTTATTAGTCAAGCTTTAAATATCCCTTTTGTCAAAGTTATTCTTTCTTTGCGAGAAGATTATTTACATCGGTTATTAGAGTTTAAGCATTTATCGGCATTAGAAGCGATTAATAAAAACATTCTCGATAAAAATATTCGCTATCCTTTAAATAACTTTTCTCCCGCAGATGCCAAAATTGTAGTGCAGCGTTTAACAGAGCGATCGCACATTTATTTAGAACCTGCTTTGATTGACGCATTGATCGAAGATTTATCGGCAGAATTAGGAGAAGTTCGTCCCATTGAATTGCAAGTAGCAGGAGCGCAACTTCAAGATGAAAGAATTACCAGCTTAGAAAGATATCAGCCATATCGACCAAATCGCTTAATTGAACGATATATCAAAGAACTTATCCAAGATTGTGGTCAAGAAAATGAACGTGCAGCATTACTCGTTTTATATTTATTAACAGACGAAAATAATCAAAGACCTTTTAAAACTCGCAGTCAATTAGCACTAGAATTAGAAGAATTAGAAGATCCAGAAAAATTAGATTTGATCTTAGAAATCTTAGTGCGTTCTGGGTTAGTAGTTTTATTTCCGGATGTTCCGGAACGCTATCAACTAATTCATGATTATTTAGTATATTTGATTCGCAATTTGCAACAACACGAATCAAGTTTGCAGATTAAATTGAATCAACTACGCACAAAAGTAGAAAAAAGTCAAACAGAAATTGACCGACTTAATAGCGAACTCAGGCAGAATAAGCAACAAGCAAAATTGGTGGGTAGCAATTTACAACAAGGATTAGATTTACTCAGCGAGTTGAAAGAGTTACGCAAGCGTGAAGAAATGAGTCGGGTAGAAATTGAACAATTACAAGCAGAATTAAAGGAAAAAGAATTAAAAACTCAATTAGCAGAAAGTAAAGAAAAACAGAAACTCAGCGAAGTGCGAGTCAATTTTTATCTCAAATTTGGACTTGCGGCTTTATTCGTCGCCGTGTTAGGCTTAATCGGCTCCTTATTTACAATCGTCAATAGCGAAATTAAAACCATCAGTGCATCTTCCGAAGCGCTGTTTGCTTCCGATAAGGGTATTGATGCATTAAAAGAAGCTTTAAATGCAGGTAGAAAACTGCAAAAAGCGATTTGGGTTGATTCTGACACCACACAGCAGGTAAAAACAGCCCTCTATCAGGCAGTTAGTGAGGTAGGAGAGCGCAACCGCTTAGAAAAACACCGCTCTGGGGTAAATAGTGTCACATACAGCCCTGATGGTACAATAATCGCTTCTGGCAGCGCTGACAAAACTATTATTCTCTGGCATCCAGATGGTAGAATATTCAAAAGTTTGTCTGGACATGAAGACGTCGTTAATAGCGTTAATTTTAGTCTTGATGGAAGTGCGATCGCTTCATCTAGTCAAGATAAAACAGTGAAATTGTGGAATCTAAACCGATTACAACCAATCACTTTATCAGGACATCAGGGTGGGGTAAATAGCGCTACATTTAGCCCCGATGGGAAAATAATCGCTTCTGGAAGTAGCGATCGCACCGTCAAACTTTGGAATCGAGACGGGAAGCTGCTGAAAACTTTATTCGGGCATGAAAAACCAGTTTTAGACGTAGCTTGGTCGCCAGATGGTAAAATAATTGCTTCTGCAAGTGCTGACAAAACTATCAGACTCTGGAATTTAGACGGTAAGTTGATCGTAACATTATCAGGACACAGCGATGCAGTCAGGAGCCTCGCTTGGTCGCCAGATGGTAAAATAATCGCCTCCGGTAGTTTGGACAAAGACAGAACCATCAAACTTTGGAGTCGTGAAGGTACACCACTGCAAACTTTGTCGGGACACAGTGGAGGAATTACTGGTATTGTTTTTAGCCACAATGGAAAATTTATCGCTTCAGCCAGTAGCGACGAAACAATCAAACTCTGGACCTCTGATGGGATGCTATTAGGAACCTTGAGGGGACATAGCAATTGGGTGAATAGCGTTAGTTTTAGCCCAGACGATGGCATTATTGCTTCTGCAAGTCGAGACAAAACTATCAAGCTGTGGAATTGGGACGATTTGCGACAAGGAAACCCCAACGCGGATAATGACTGGATTACTAGTATCAGTTTTAGCCCTGACGGAAGTCTCATAGCCGGCGCGAGTGGCGACAAAACAGTTAAACTGTGGACCTCTGATGGTAAACTAATTCGCAGCTTTGTAGGGCATCAGGGTCAAGTTTGGGGTGTAAGTTTTAGTCCAGATGGAAGCGCGATCGCTTCTGCCAGCAAAGATAAAACCGTGAAAATATGGAGAATGAACGGTAAACTTATTAACACCTTAAAAGGACATGACGATGCGGTATTAGGCGTAGCTTGGTCGCCAGATGGTAAAATTATCGCTTCAGCGAGTAAAGATAGAACCGTCAAACTTTGGGGTGTGGATGGTAAACTCTTAAACACCTTAAAAGGACATAACAACGTAGTCAACTGGGTAAGTTTTAGCCCCGATGGTCAACTTTTAGCATCAGCTAGTGATGATAAAACAGTTAAGTTGTGGAACCGAGATGGTGTTTTAGTTAACACCTTAGAAGGACATGATAACGTAGTCAACTGGGTGACTTTTAGCCCCGATGGTCAACTTTTAGCCTCAGCTAGTGATGATAACACAGTGAGGCTGTGGCAGCTGGATGGTACACCAATCAAAATTATTGAAGGATCTGGGGATTCTTTCAAAAGCGTTAGTTTTAGCGCTGACAGCAAGACTTTGGCAGCAGCTAGCGATGATAATATCAAACTTTGGAATCGAAACGGTAGTTTAGCGATCGTTTTGAAAGCCCGTAAAGATAAGTTTACCAGTGTTAGTTTCAGTTCAAAGGACAGACTGCTAGCTAGTGGTAGTAACAAAGGTAACTTGATTCTCCAAAACTTGACTTCGACAAAACTAGAGAATTTACTGTCACAAAGTTGTTATTTGCTACATGATTATTTAAATACTAACCCGAAAGTGACAAAAAGCGATCGCGCTTTGTGTCATCTGAGGTGAGGAAGTGGAAAAGTGGGTCAGCGACCAATACGGTTCGGTTAAGAATATTTGTGAACCCAAAACCCTTGTAGAGACGAAGCGCAACGTCTCTACATACGTTAACCGAACCGTATTGGGTCAGCGACGACTTAATACAATCAGAATTTTGCCAACAGACATCGACCTAATTTAAATTTGCGTTATCCAAACCCCAAGAGACGTTGCATGTGCTACGTCTCTACATCTTTTCCAACAATTGTTAAGTAAGAATAAATACGCAAACAGATTCGTCAAAATATTCGGAATTATTTGTTACCCTGTTGTATAAGATACCGTTGGCTATTTACTTCGGCTTATTAATTGAGCCTAAAAGTCTTGCTGCATATTGATTGCGTTCTTTTTTCAGTCCCCATAAGTGACACGTAAGTATAGATAAGGCACACGGAATTATGAGCGATTTGATAATCTACGATGAACACAGACAACCACGCAAGCTGGGAGATAAAGTAGGTGGTGGTGGACAAGGTAATATATATGCGCTAGCAGAAAATCCAAATATTGTAGTCAAAATATTTAATCAGGAGAAGTTGAAAGAAAGGGGACATGAACTAAGAGAAAAAGTTTTCGTTCAGATTCGTGTATTAGAAGACCTGATTAAGAGTCCTTATGTGACTTGGCCACAAATAGAAATTTTTAACAGGAACGATCAGTGGATGGGCTATGCCATGAAAAGGGCTAAAGGAATACCACTGAGTAACTTAGCGCATCCAATGCTTTATTTAAAATACTTTCCAAATATAGATAGAAAAGGCATTGTGCAAATATTGTTACATCTTTTAGATACAATTGATATTTTGCACAAAAAAGAAATCTACCTTGGGGACATTAACTTAAGTAATTTTCTTGCAGACCCTTCTACCTTTAAAGTTTATCTGATTGATACAGACAGCTATCAAGTCAAAAATGCTAAGACTTCCCAAATCTATCCATGTCCTGTAGGTAGACCAGAAATGACACCCGTTGAACATCATGGTCAAGATTTTGGGCAGGTTGTTAGAACACTTGAAAGTGACTTATTTTCGTTGGCAATTTTAATGTTTCAATGTTTGATGTTGGGACAACATCCTTATAGTCAAGTAGGTGGTGGAAATCCGGTAGAAAATTTGCGAAAAGGTAATTTTCCATACGGAAGAGGAAATGCAAGACCAGGAGAGACGGGTGCTCTACCACCAGGTCCCTGGTATATTATTTGGAGCCATTTAACATTTAACGTTAAAAGCCTGTTTATTAGAACACTAAAGGACGGTGTTGGCAATCCATCAAGTCGAGCATCTTTAGCAGAATGGCAAGATGCTTTGCAAAAATATTACTTTGCTATGCACAGAGACTTTAACACTTCGGAAATCAGACCAGCAGAACCAAAACCCAGCCGAGATAGTGAAGAGAGGACTATTTAATCCTCTTGTTTAACCATCTATTTTTTGAAGTATTTTGTTAAAAATGAGTTGACTTGGAGATAGCAATATGAAGATGTATCAAAATCAAAATAACCCATATGGTGATTTAATTGAAAACCCAACACCTCGCTGTGCATGTATGCTGGTTTTGGATGTTAGTGGTAGTATGTCAGGCGATCCAATTAGTTTACTCAGTAAAGGTGTAAATCAGTTTATTCAAGAAGTCTGTCAAGATGATTTTGCACGCTTTGCTGTGGAAGTAGGAATAATTACTTTTGGCAGTACTGTGGATGAAGTTACCCCTATCCAATCGATTTTAGGAATTACTACACCTACATTTTCTGCGATGGGAAGGACACCGATGGGTGAAGCAGTTTCGAGAGCAATTGAAGTATTGGAAAACCGCAAAAAACAGTATAAAAAATATGGTGTTCCCTACTATCAACCTTGGATTATACTGATGACTGATGGTGAACCAACCGATGAATATTCTAAGGCTGCGGCTCAACTCCGCGAACTCGCTGAAGATAGTAAAATGCTGGTCTTTGGAATTGGTATTGGTGACCACTGCAACTTGAAGAAACTTGCTGAGTTTTGTCCTGCCAATCGTCCCCCCAAAAAAATAGCACAGTATCGATTCCGAGAATTCTTCCAGTGGCTTTCTCAAAGCATGGCTCAAGTAAGCGTTTCCACTCCTGGAACTGGTGTTGAATTACCATCTACTAGAGGTTGGGATAACATTCAACTTTAAAAATAAAATTAATTCTCAATTGAGCATTATTGATTGCCTACAGGTCACGAAACATCAGGGCTATTTCATTCTCATCTAGTCCGCCTCAGAATAAATTCTGAGTCTAATAGCGAAAGTCGTCTAAAGACGACTGAGAAAAGATTATAGTCCGTTTTAACGGACTTTAGCTATTAGCCCGGAACTTCAGTTCTGGGCAGTTTCTGTCTAGAACGAAATAGCCCTGACGAAATATAATCAGGCAAAACAAAATAAATGTAGGGCTTATGCCCTATATTTATTGCAATTTATTTGGAAAAAATGGAGTTTCAATTTATGACTAAAAAAACTAAAATAGCAAAAAAGGTAAAAGAAGAAAAGGGCATACGCTTAACAATTGAAGAATTTAGTGAACTGCAAAGAAAGTATCCTGATAGCATAGAAGCACTCAATCATGCCATTTCTAAAAAGTTGGAAAAAAATATCTATATTAAATTAATGGAATTGCATCATCAACAGAAAAAGTTGGGAAATGATGCAGTTCCTGATGCACTTATAAAAGAAATTAAATCTAAGAAAGAAAATAATATCTTCCAAAAAAGTAAGCAAGGGAAAAATAATGCATTAGCCCAAGAGAATGATGTGGAATCTGTGGAAGATAGGTTGCCGAATCCAGAAGAGGATGAAGCGTATAATGTGAATGTTATAGAAGATCAGAATTCAGAAGAAGATATAATCCCACAACCAGAAGAAGACGGGATGCCAGAACAAATAGAGTGGCAAGGTATTTATGCTACTACTGTTGGTCGTTCTCACCTTCAATCGCATCCACAAGTAGAATGCCAAGATGCAGCAAAAGCTGTGTCAACACCACGGGCAGCTATTTTTGTGGCAGATGGTGCTGGAAGTGCTAGATTTTCTCAATTTGGTTCTAAGGCTGTTGTTGAGGGGTTGGGTGAATTTACCAATTCAATGGAATCTATTCATCAACAGATATTAGACCAAGAACAAAGACTTAATTGTAATGAAAGTAATGAAGGTAAAGAATATGCGTATAGGTTTATAAAATCTGCAATTGAAACATTACGAGAACTTTCAAAAAATAAAGAATGTCTGGTTGATGACTTGAAGTGTACGTTATTGATGGCTGTGCTTGGCAAACATTATTTATTTTGGCTGAAAGTCGGAGATGGCTTTATTGTTGTCGAAAAGGATAACAAGCTTGAGTTACTCGGTTCTTTAGGAAAAGGAGAATTTGCCAACCAAACGACATTTCTTAGCGATCGCTTGAAAGACGAAGCTATTTATTACGGTTTTTTACCGATTCAAAATGTGACGGGTATTGCTGCATTTACAGATGGTGCAGCAGAAACTCTAGTAAGTATGGATGGTTCTAAAATAGCAGGTGCGTTAAGTAACTTTTTCGCAGAAACCAGAGGAGGCAGTTTTGATAATGACAGCTTACTTAAATTTTTAGAAGATGAAACGGTTTGGGCATCTCCGAAAGGTCTTGATGACAGAGGAATCGCTCTTTTAGCGTAGTTGAAGTAACCAAAATTGAAGCATTGCGGTTTAACTTTAGAAATCACTGCGCGACAGAAGAACTGAAACTACATTACACCCATCCCAGATTAATCCTTCAACAGTACCCAAAGGACATGTACCACTAGGAAGATGTCCTTTTGGGGCTTGTTCGCTAAAGTTTAATTCTCCCCAGTACAACCATTTTCCTTCTTTTTTCCATCCCAGGCGATCGCCCAGCATATCGTACTTCTTGCTAACTTGCAGATAAATGCTTTTTTGAACGCTAAAACCAAAGCGTCCTCCACTATTTTTAACCCAAAGTTGATTAATTGTGTCTAAAACTTTAGTTGGTAATCTTTTGATATCATCCTCAGACAGGTAGCCGAACAATTCTTTGCCAGAAGCCCTGAGCATGACTTTAGCTGTTTCTTTGTCAGCTTCTTTCCAATTTTTCGCTGCTAGTAAGTCGCGCAGTTTAGTATATTTGTTGCTTACCTGTTCGGAATCTAGATTATCTTGAGTTGGATTCTGTCTTGGAGGCTGAGGTGGCTGCCATGATACAGAGTTGGTCGGATGTTTTATCGTCGGTACGTTTGGTAAAGGTTTATTTGCACCTATATTTTTGTTTCCAGGTGATGGATTAGAAACTGGTTGTGTCTTGTTCGGCTTCGTTGGTTGAGGAATTTGAGGTGAATTAACTTGTGTAGTACCTCCAATTGTTGGTTTTGGCAGCTGATTGGTAATCGGTGGAGTTGGTAAAGAATCTAAAATTCGTTTCTCAATTTGTTCAACATCTTCGTCCCTGAGGTTCTTAACTTGCTGCAAATCCTTCAGCATTTGACGATTTTGTTGACTTAGTGGATAACCCTGTTTGATCGCTTCTGCAAAAACTTTTCCATAACTATTTAATTTGTTTTTTCGCAAGCAGTAAGGTGTCAAAACTTCAGTTTCAATTGCCTTGGCATCCTCCTTTGTCAAATTTAGACTGTTCCGTAAATCGTTTAGATAAATGCGGTGAAAATTATCAGTAATGTTTCCCTCATAAATGCGGTTAAAGGAAGTAAACTTGCGCTCCTCTTGACGAGCAATTTCCTCAACTTTTTTACGGTATTTCAGTTTCGGGTCATCCTTAGGAGACTTAGCCAAAACAATTTTATGACCTCCTCTGCCATTATCAAACAGAGGATTCATTTTGGGCGAGGTTTCTTGTACCTTCTTTTTGGTATATTCATACAACTCATCTACCGAAATATTGCCATCATTATTTAAATCTCCTACTCCCGTTTTGATGCCTTCAACTAAATAACGGGTGTAAATTGATAGTTCAGAAGCTTCTGGGGCATAGGAATACTCAAGAGTATCACTAGATGTGAGAACTGCCCATAACTTATTGCCTAATATTAATCCTTTTGCCAAAAAAGCTCCACTAAAGCAACAGTCCAAAATTACTACCTGTTGCCTGGATGAACAATCGTTCATTTTTTGCTTGATAGAACTGGTGTCGATGGCAGTATGAGCTAGCACTCTTTTATTCTGGTCTGTGCGGGTAGTAGGTGTGGCAATGTAGAGATTACCCTTTTCATCCTTTGCACCATGACCGGAGAAGTACAACAGCACCAAGTCATCCGAATTACGGTTGGCAAAAAGGCTGTATATAGCATCCTCCATCTTGTCTTTGTTCGGATTCAATAATAGGGTGATATCAGCTTCAGCAAACCCTCCCATGTCTGGATGCTGTAATACTTGCTTTATTGCCCTCGCATCCTTGGTAGCACTAGGCAAGGCTGATAGCCCTTGTTGATAATTGCTGACCCCAACCAGTAATGCTACCTTCTTCGCCATGTGTTGCTCCTTATTCTCCCACAAATTCCTGAGCGGCTTTTATCGCTGCATTCAATTCAACTGTGCTACTAGCTTTGACCTTGAGAGTTTTACCATTAGCCGTGACTTCCATTTCAATGATTTTCCCTAGTAAGCGATCGCTCAAAAACCTGAACAAAGATTTAATATTCGCTACTTTTACCTCAGCCGTCAACACCCCTAGTAAAAATCCTCCAATATCCTTTGCTCCTTTTTCGGAATTATTTACTGCTACAAGACCAGCAGATTCTACTTCAACCTCTTGTTTAATATCTTGTAGGAGATTTTCTGTTTTTTCTTGCAGTTCTGAGTCTTCCAGATACTCATCTTTTAAAAAGGCAATTTTTACTTGAATATTTGGCATGAAATTTGTCTCTCCACTGGTAGTGACTTATTTTACAGATGACTGACGACTAGATGTTAATTGTTTCTTAATTTTAAGTAAGATTTTTTTGCACCCCAGACTGAGCGTCACATCCAAGCTACAACTAAATGTGTTATGGATGTTACGATAAAACCAACTATAAAATGCTTAAACATTGGAAACACCAACTTGAGGAGCGGCTTGGCAAAATGTTAACCTGTTTTCCCGCCTTTAAGAGTGTAATGGAGATTATCAATCAATGTTACTGATGCTACACAAAATTTGCTGTCTATGGATTGCTAGAAAGGTATAAGGATAGTACTTGACATTTTTTAGTAGTTACTATGGTACTTTTACTTAGACTATAAATATAATAACAAACTCTTGTGGCAACACTATGGGCTGAATTAATAGCACTCAACATTGGGTCATGCCAATGTTGCCACTACCAGTAGATATTACACGCCAGACCGAATGATTCATCAGCCTTTACTTGCCTATTTAGGAGGCATTTGCAATGAGCATTCCACTTGTAGATCAACCCACACAAGAAAAACTCGTAACACTAAGAGATGTTTCTTGGGAGCAGTTCAAAGGTATTGAGGCACAGCTAAAAGACAACCGTGATGTCCGAATGTCTTATTTATCAGGAATTTTAGAAATTATGTCACCCATTGGAGATAAACATGAAAAAGTGAAAAGCACCCTTGGGTTGTTACTAGAAGCTTTCATGAGAGAAAAAGGCATTCGGTTTTATAAACGCGGTGGTTTCACTCTGGAAGAACCGGGCTATGCTTCTGGTACACCTGATGAGTCTTATTGTATCAGCACTGATAAAGAAACCCCAGACATTGTTATTGAAATTATTGTCACCAGTGGCATCATCAACAGAAAGGAATTATATAAACCCAAGAGAGCAAGCAGAAATCTCAATGCAAAAGCTAATCGGCTATTGCTTGAACCCAGACCATCCCAGTGGGAAGCACAAAGCTAGAGTTTTTGCCTCAGTTTTAGGAATCACAAAAGTTTACCAAGTGGACAAGTAGGAACGATTCTAGAAGTGTATGATCAAGGAGAAGAATGTTATTATTTAGTCGAATTTGCTGACACTCAAGGGCGTGAATATGCAATGGCTACCTTGACAGCAAATGAACTCTTAGTTTTGCATTATGAATTGGCAATTGCCTAAGTACAGCTTTGCGTAAAAATGAGCGCGTTTTTAAACGCAGAGGAACACAGAGTCTTGCAGAAAGTCCGAAATGGGTAAGTTTTAGCAGGGTACGAAGCGGAAACGGCAAGACAAGAAAGAGAAATTTCCCCCTTGTCCCCCACTCAGACACTCCCCTACCTACGGTGTTCACACAAGTCATCATGGCAGAACACAGAAATTTCAAAAGTCGAACTCAGGTTTGGGATACAATTTGTTTTATTTTGGGTCATGCTTTAAACTGCTGGAATACTTGTGCAATATACATTTTGGCAGTTTTTGATCCCTCTTTTCTCACAAAGGATGGGAATCATGGGGGTGAGACGCTCTATTCGATTCTCAATTTTTTTCGAGGTCTAGTCATAATAATAGAACTAATCAGTATCGCAATCAGTAGAGACCAAGTGGTGACATAGCTGCCCGTTATATCCCGCAACCACCCAAGCAACGGTGGACTTAGTATTACTGCTACTTGATTAATTGCCATTGCTAGACCCAGTGCAAATCCTGTTCTTTCAGGAGGTGCTAATTCGCTAACATAGGCTACCCACGGTCCATACCAACCAAACCCAAAAAAACCAAGCCAAGCTGCAAGAATAAATAATATTACTAATGATTTTGTCGCCAATATTAAAAGCATAATAAGACCCAAAATAAGTGCACCCATGCTAGTCAGGATTGGAAAATATCGTCCATGTTTACTCTGGTCGCTCCACGCTGCCAGAGTTATACGTCCAACCACACCTGCACATTGAGCAACAAAAAGTATATTGGCACTGTTCTCGAAGGATACATTGAACCTGTCATGCATATAAAGCACTAGAAAAATGACTATACCATATTGCGCCGTTATCAAAGTTATCCCAGACCACAGTATGTTTCGCATACTGGGATGGCTTAACAGAGATAGTCGATTATGCAAGGCAGCTTTAATTGATACTGCCCTTGGGTTCTGTGTATTAACAATTGGTGCCCTGTAAACAATGATAAATAAGATACCACCAATGAACGCAACACCAGAACCCACAAGGAAAGCCGCACGCCAACCATAATTTGCCGCTACTAGTGGTAGACTTGCCGCTGCGATCGCACCACCCAGAGGTAGACCAGCTTGACGAATACCCATCGCAAATCCGCGTTGCGACTTCGAGAACCATTCCGACACCGACTTGCTTCCACCCGGTTGTGCAGTGCTATAGCCTATGCCTACGATCACAAGCCAGGCAAGAAGCTCTCTGTAATTCGTAGCATAGGATGAACCAAAAAGAGCAGCAGCAACGATCAATGACCCAACCCCAACGATCAGTCGTTCGTTAAAGCGGTCAAGCAGTTCGCCAGCAACTAGCAATCCTATAACTGGGAAAAGTTGTGCGGCTGAAACGAGTAACCCAATCTCAAAAGCGTTCAATCTTAGTGCCTCTTGCATATAGCCTGCAAAAGCACCAAGTCCCTGAACCAGAAAGCACGCGGTCGCTTGTGCAACAGTCGCAACGGTAAGCACAACCCAACGAAAATTGGGATTATGTGATTTTACTAATTTCATCTTCGGGTTCGGTATTTCAATACTCGCACATTCAGCTTTATACCGTCAGTAAATCAAAAATTGGGTGATGCTAAGTAATCAGAACTTACGCCAAAGTATGAAAAAAAAACAACCGCAGAGGATGCAGCAGAAAATCCGAAATGCGTAAGTCCTAGCAGGGTACGAAGCGGAAACGGCAAGACAAGAAAGAGAAATTTCCTCCTTGTCCCCCTTGTCCCCCCTGTCCCCCTTGTCCCTCTCATCCCCCCTGTC
>NZ_JAOWRF010000273.1 GCF_025753815.1 Plectonema radiosum NIES-515
CAGATAGTCTTTAACCCGGTAATTTCCGGCATAAACCCGAAAAACTGTGTATTAGGCGCTATCTAGCCTTATCTCCGGTTAATTCCCGGAGATTGTTTTTAGAAAAATATTTATACTACCGTTAGCATCTCTATCAATTTTGTGCCCACATTCTGGGCATTTAAAACTTTTAGATCCGCCTAGTTTGCGATGTATGTGACCGCATCGCGAACAGGTTTTGCTTGTATATTCTTCTGTTACTTCAATTACTTGAGAGTTTCGCTTAACTGCTTGATGCTTTAGTTTTTGTTTGAAGCGGTAATGCGCCCACGTCAACATGCTTCTAGCGGTTTTACTATTTATCTTTCGTTTAGCCTTATAGACCATTTCTGAAGATTCAAAGGTGGGTATGATAATTTGAGAATAGTTAGAAGTTAAAAAACAAGCCGCTTTTTTATGGCACTCATCCACAAGGTTTTTGATTTTGATTCTGACTTGTTGAGCAACTTTTCTAAGGTTAAATCTTTTCCGCTTATTAATTTTTCCTTTAGCTTTAGTAGTTTCTGATTGAAGCTTGTCTAAACGCTTGCAGAGATTAACTATGCGAGATATTGAACCATTACCTATTTCAATTACGTTATTGCCATCAAAACCCGTCAAAAATGTTCGTACTCCAGGATCTAAGGCTATCGCTTGTTGCTTATTGTTTTCTAGTCTTTGTTCCTCAATAGTGTAAGTTATGAACCATCTGCCTCTATCTAGCACGATATTGAAATCGCTCGGAATTACTTCTGGAATCTTTTCACTCTCGTTTGCTTTAAGATCGGACAGCTTTAATCCCGACTCTGTTTTGTGAGTAGGGTAAGTAATACTTTTCTTCCAATTTTGCGCTTGTAATTTAAAAGATAAAACCGGATTGCTACAACTCCTAAACGTTGGACAAAATTTGTCTTTAGTGCGGGAAAATGCAACATGAGCATCAAGAACCGCAGCGCCTCGCAAATTATAAGGAGTTGAACTTACCCACTCTGGAATATTCGACATTACTGACTTGCGTAAATCGTAGCCACTTAACAGTTTGCTTCCCGCATTAAACGCCTCTCGAAGTGTCGCAATGCCCGCGTTATAACAATATCGTGAAGCTGCTAACCATTTTCGCCACACAGCTTTTAATTCAGCTTCCGGGTAAAGTCTTATCTTCTTTGATTTGAGTTTTGTACTTTCGTAATCCGTACAATCGACAAGAGAAGACGTGTACGATTGCCAATATGTCTTCCACCATTTCTCTTTCTGGACTAAGTTCTGTGTTGTTGCAAACCACGAGTTCTGTATCGTTGAGTTCACAAATCCATCGCAATAACTCAAATCCAAATCTTGCAAGTCGGTCTTTGTGCCCGACCACAACTTGTTTGACATCTCCTGACATAACTCGTTCCAGAATGGCTTTAAGCTTTTTTCTGTTGTAGTTAAGTCCTGATCCGACTTCTTTAATGACTTCGCTTTCTGGGTATAGGCTTTGCAAATAATCTGCTTGAATGAGCAAATCTGCTTTTTGTTTGTGACTACTGACTCTGGCGTAGATGATACTAGCTCTGCATTCTTTTCCGGTAATCGATTCGATGTCGTATCTGCGATGCCCGGAAGGAGTTCTGATGGTTCGTATTTTTCCCTGTTCGTCCCAGTTTCGTAACGTTCTTTCCGTAACTCCGAGAATGTTTTGCGCCTCCTTGGGACTGACATATTTTTTTGACATTTGGTAGTTTTAATCTTTGTTAATTAATACTACCACGCCTATTTGTCGTTTTCCGGAATATTCCGGAAAATAGTAGTTATTTGCGGTTCTATCTTTAACAGT
>NZ_JAOWRF010000101.1 GCF_025753815.1 Plectonema radiosum NIES-515
TGACCAGATTCCTCGCGGCGTGCAAGCCCCTAAATTTATTTATGGGGGTAAGCCGCAGGCGATTTCAATCGCCGTCAAGTTTCGTTTTGATTTTGAATATACATTTTAATAGTATCTAAAGTTGCACCACCAACAGTGGACACAAAGTAGGAATTAGTCCACAAAGAAGGTAAGCGACTCTTTAACTCTGGAAATTCCAACCGTAAATATCTAGATGTTGCACCCTTGAATCTCTTCACTGCTCGGTGTACTCCAAATTGAGGATCAACCTCCATCAATAAATGTACATGGTCAGGCATTATTTCCATTTCCAAGATTTCAACTTTAATATCGATAGCTATTTGGACGAGCAGTTCTTTGAGTCTGGATGCAATGGCGTTCACTAGTACTTTTCGTCTGTACTTAGGGCAAAAAATCACATGATATTTGCAAGAATAGATAACGTTATTATTGGATTTAAATTTTTCAGTCATTTAGTAAAAAGTTAGTTTACTGTGTTGCTTCTATATAGTAGACTACAGTAAACTAATAAATAAACCAAGGGGGGTGATGTAAAAGTGTTGGTGCTGGAATATAAAGCAGTTGTCAAAAAATCCCAATCAGTAGCAATAGACGAAGCTATCAGGACATCTCAGTTTGTCCGCAATAAAGTCTTGCGTTATTGGATGGATAATCGCGGCGTTGGCAAGAAAGAACTATATCAGTACAACACTCAATTAAGAGCAGAATTTAAATTTGTCAATGATTTAAACAGCCATGCTTGCCAAGCATCAGTAGAGAATGTAGAACGCGCTATTAATAGGTTTTTTGATAACTGCAAGAAAAACCAACCAGGGAAAAAGGGTTATCCAAGATTCAAAAAACATAGCCGTTCTGTTGAGTACAAAGTTTCTGGGTGGAAGTTGCACCCCTACATGCGCCGCATCATTTTCACCGATAAAAAAGGTATTGGCGAACTTAAATTATTAGGTAAATGGGATATTCATCAATACCCTGTTGAGCTAATTAAACGAGTTCGGATTGTGCGTAGAGCCGATGGGTGCTATGTGCAATTTTGCGTCAAGGTGGATAACACTGTTGTTGCACCATTAACGACATCAGAAGTTGGAATTGATGTAGGGTTGGAATATTTCTACTCTGATAGTAACGGACACCATGAAGAAAACCCGCGATATCTACGTAAATCTGAGAAAGATATCAAGCGGCTTGGGCGCAATATTTACAAGAAGAAAAAAGGGTCATCTGGCAGAAGAAAAGCGCGTGGTATTTATGCCCGTAAACATTTAAGAGTAACAAGACAAAGGGAAGAACATGCGAAGAGACTCGCACGTAACTTATGCCTAGCTAACGCTAAGGTCGTCCTGGAAGACTTGAATATTAAAGGCATGGTGAAAAACCACAAGCTAGCCAAGAGTATCAGTGATGCTTCTTGGTATTTGTTCGGTCGCTGGCTCGAATACTTTGGTGAGAAGTATGTCCGGGAGATTATTGCAGTTCCTCCCCATTTTACAAGTCAAGAATGTAGTAGTTGCGGTGTTAGGGTACAAAAAGCTCTTAGTACACGCACCCATTCTTGTCCGCATTGCGGTCACGTAGAACAGCGCGATGTGAATGCCGCCAAAGTAATTTTAAGGAGACACCTCCGTGCGGGGGTTCCCCCCGTTGAGGAGAGTGGCGTTCGTGCAAACGGTAGGGAAGGGCATTCCCAAACTAACGCTAGCGGAGAGGTTCTCTCTACTTCTACTGGTCGCAAGACCAGTAAAAGCAAAGAACCTCGGTGATGCTAGAATCCCCCGCATTTATGCGTGGGGAGTGTCAA
>NZ_JAOWRF010000062.1 GCF_025753815.1 Plectonema radiosum NIES-515
GGGGGGGATGGGGGGACAAGGGGACAAGGAGGACAAGGGGACAAGGAGGACAAGGGGACAAGGGGGACTGCGTGATCAAGGGGGAATTACCAATGTCCAATGCCCAAAACAAAGGTTATTACGCAGGAATTTCTATCAAACCTGTAACAATAGCTGTAGATAGAGAAGTTTGAGTAGCGGTTTTCGTAGCTCAACACTTCTAATATTTGTCAAGATTAAACAATAATTACGCTGAAACATTCTTGTGCGGTTATGCGATTTTTCCAAATACCCCGGTCTATACGTCAACTTAGTATCCATGTGTTAGCGATATTTCTAGGAGTTTTGCTAACAGTTAGTAGCCTGCAAGTGTTACCCTCCCAAGCGGAACCTGCACCAAATGCTGTAAGTTCAGATTCTTCATTACAATTAATTGCTCAAAGAGAATCACCTGCGAGTGCTGCGATCGCTAGTAGTAGTTTTGTCACTGCTGCGGTGAATCGTGTGGGATCGGCTGTTGTCAGAATTGATATTGAGCGCACAATTACTCGTCGCTTAGATCCGATGTATGACGATCCGTTTTTTCGCAGGTTTTTCGGTGACAGTTTACCCCAAAGGTCGCCTTACGAACAATTACGTGGTTTAGGTTCTGGTTTCATTATTGACAAGAGTGGCTTGGTTCTCACTAATGCTCACGTAGTCGATAAAGCTGATAAAGTAACAGTCCGTCTCAAAGATGGACGCAGCTTTGAAGGAAAGGTGCAAGGTGTTGACGAAGTAACAGATTTAGCAGTGGTCAAAATTAATGCTGGTGGAGATTTACCAACTGCGCCCTTGGGTTCTTCAGCTAATGTACAAGTGGGAGACTGGGCGATCGCTGTCGGTAATCCTTTAGGATTTGATAATACCGTAACTTTGGGAATCGTCAGCACCCTCAGACGTTCTAGTGCTCAAGTCGGAATTCCTGACAAACGCTTGGAGTTTATTCAAACCGATGCAGCAATTAACCCTGGTAACTCCGGGGGACCACTGTTAAATGACCGAGGTGAGGTGATTGGAATCAATACAGCAATTCGTGCTGACGCTATGGGAATTGGGTTTGCGATTCCCATAGATAAAGCAAAAACCATCGCTTTTCAACTCGAACATGATGGAAAAGTGGCTCACCCCTATTTAGGTGTGCAAATGCTAACTTTAACTGTTGATGCTGCCAGAGAAAATAACAATGACCCCAATTCACCACTGCAAGTAGCTGAAGTTAATGGTGTTTTGGTGATGCGAGTTTTACCGAATTCTCCAGCAGCAGCAGCTGGGATGCGTCTGGGTGATGTGATTGTGCAAATTGATGGAGAAGCGATCGCAACAGCCGAAGAGTTACAAAATGTTGTCGAAAATAGTCGTCTCGGTCAGACTTTACAGGTAAAAGTGCTCCGGGGGAACCAGACACAGCTGCTATCTATACGCACGGCTGAGTTGCAAAATGCTTCTTCATAATTACTGCCGAGTCTTGAATTAGTTATGGGGATACGTCTGGTTTAACGTATCCCTATTTTTTTGGCGATGTGAAGAAAATACGAAAAAACCGCGCTGTCTGGAAATTTATCCACTAGACATCTCCAGAAAACAATTATTGTGACTTCGGACGATCGCGTCTAATCAAGGGTTGTGGACAACGCATAGTTCATTTTCAAATAGGTTGTCCACTAGTTACTTTCGGCAGTGCCAGAGTCAAAATACCATCTTTGAATTGAGCTTGCACCTTATTGTTTTCAATCGCAACTGGTAGGGTAATTGGGAACGTGAAAACGTGGTACTTCCTCCCACTCCCCCCATCTCCCAC
>NZ_JAOWRF010000293.1 GCF_025753815.1 Plectonema radiosum NIES-515
CACTCCCCACTCCCCACTCCCCCATTGCCCATTCCCCAGTTTAATTACACACAACACGCACTCTAACAAATGACGCAGCGCAATCAAAAGAGCGATCGCCGTTTGCACAACTTATTGCAGCGATGTTTCGTGACAAAACCTTTGGCATCTTCTTTACCAGCACAGAGTCTGTGTTGGTTAAGTAGTTTCAGCCTCCTCAGTGGAGGCTTTGTGTATGCCCAGGTAGACACATCAATAGATAATATCGTTCCCACTGTTGAAAATTCACAAGCACAAGTTACAAATCCAGTTAAAAAAGAGGTTGTACGCGATCGCACTGCAACTGCTGTAGAAGCAACACCAGATTTTTCTGAGCGTCGAGCTAGACTCAAAAAGCGACTACGCAATCAAACAGAAGTTTCCAAAGTCTCACCAGTTAGACGTTCAACGTCTCAAAGCGAGTCTGATGAACTTGTGACTCGTATTAGACGCTCAAGACCGAGTGTCGAGATTTCTGAACCTGATACCACCGCTAGACGCTTTAGACGGCAGGTAGAAGCTTCCCAGGTTAAGCCTGTAAGAATTAGACAGGAAAAACCACAATCCGATTCTCAAGCCACATCCAACAATTCTGCCACTATAGAAAGACCCTCAGAAGTTTCGCGACCACCAAGCAGCTCAGATACAATCAGTGGAACAGAGGGCAAAAAGGATTACAATAACGCCTATATCGACCCCAACGATTATAAAAACGATGGGACGAGTAACTATCAAGCACCGAATTCTGTAGTACTTACAGAACGCTCTAGCGGTTGTCGAACCATTTTAGCGCCCGGTGCGAGTGGTGGCATTTGCGCTAAAATACCGATCGCTCCTTATGGAAATCAACGTGTAGCTGATTCTAATAACGAGACAACACCTAAACAAGCACCAAGTTGGATTAGAAGAAGCCAAGCAACAACGGCATCCGCTAACGTTTCAACACCACGCCGGATTGCAAGGGAAAATGATAACACAGGATGGCGGAGAACGCGGGTTGGTCCGATTAATCTTAACAATGGCGGTTGGCGTGAAAAGTCAGTTGCTTCTGCTAATGTAAGCAAAAGCGCTTTTCGCCCGAATCGATTTATCCCGAATCCCACAAGTTTCAATGCTAACCCCATAGTTGGTTCGAGTGCGATCGCACGATCATCTGGGGAATTGTCAGCACCGATGACGGCTGATAATACTGCACCCCGCGACAGCACTGTAGCTTACGATATCCCACTAGCATCAGCCTTACCACAAATTCCTTATACTGGCGCAATCGCTGCTAATCCTGGGGGAATGATGTTCCCGTTATCTGTTGCCTCACCAATTACATCATTGTTTGGTTGGCGAGTGCATCCGATTACAGGCGATCGCCGTTTCCACGCTGGTACAGATTTGGGTGCAGCGATGGGAACACCAATTTTAGCAGCTGCTACAGGTCAAGTCGAGATTGCTGACTATGTAGGGGGTTATGGTCTGACTGTTATTCTCAACCACACTTCTGCTCAACAAACTCTCTACGGTCACATGTCAGAAATATTTGTCCAACCCGGTCAGGTGATACAACAAGGAACCGTAATTGGACGAGTTGGCAGCACCGGCAATTCCACAGGTCCCCACCTTCACTTTGAAGTGCGTCACCTGACTTCCCAAGGCTGGGTTGCAACTGACCCAGGTCTAGAATTAGAAACTGCTCTCAGTCAGTTGATTAAAGCTACACAGACAGCGGGGGTAATTAGGGAACCGGGAAGTTAGAGGAGTGGGGG
>NZ_JAOWRF010000150.1 GCF_025753815.1 Plectonema radiosum NIES-515
TCCCCCCTCTCCCTTGTCTCCCCCCTCTCCCTTGTCTCCCCCCTATTGACCTTCTCTGTTATTTTGCCAGACTGTAACGGGGCTAACAGTCTGGCAAAGGCTAACGGAACATACTACTTACAGAGGTATCTTCGTGAATTCTCCAGATGGTTTCTCCGAGTAGATTAGCCACTGAAAGGACAACGAGTTGTTCAAAGCGATCGCTATTCGGAATCGGAATCGTATTTGTAACGATCACTTCCTCAAACACACCACTAGATAGCCGCTCAATTGCCGGTGGAGAGAACACCGCATGAGTTGCACAAGCATAAACCTGACGAGCCCCTTCTTCACGCAATAACTGTGCCCCAGCCGCTATTGTGCCGCCAGTGTCGATCATGTCGTCTACCAACACCGCCGTTTTGCCCTTAACATCGCCGATGACGTTTAATACTTCAGCGACGTTGTGAGCTTGACGACGTTTGTCAATAATTGCTAAGGGGGCATCACCCAGCTTTTTCGCAAATGCCCTAGCCCGCGCTACACCCCCCACATCCGGTGAAACTACTACTAAGTCAGGCAGTTTCTTACTTGCCAGATAATCTAGCAGTACTGGTGAACCGTAAACATGATCGAAGGGTATATCGAAATAGCCCTGAATTTGTGCTGAGTGCAAATCCATTGCCAAAACTCGGTTCGCACCAGCTTGGGTAATTAAATTAGCAACCAGCTTGGCAGTGATTGACTCTCGTCCAGCGGTTTTGCGATCGGCGCGGGCATAGCCATAATAAGGAAGTACTGCCGTTACCTGTCGCGCTGAGGCACGACGACAGGCATCAATCATAATCAGCAATTCCATTAAGTGGTCGTTGACTGGTTGACACGATGGCTGGATTAAATAAACATCACAACCCCGAATCGATTCTTGGATTTGAACATAAAGTTCTCCATCCGCAAATCTTTTGCGAATCATTGGTCCCAAGTCCATGCCCAAATAACGAGCAACTTCTTGAGACAGTGGTACATTAGCAGAACCAGAGAACAGCCGCAAGCGATGATTTTCAGTCGGTGCTGTTGCAGCTGGCTGCACTTTTAAACTTGCAGAACTGAGTACAGCAGATCCTCTATGTGCATTCATGGCAATATTATCATCAGAATATTTAGCAGATTTAACGAGATAGTCGCTCTTAAACATTTGTAGGTTTTTTTGAAGCTTTCATAAAAACTCTCAATATTCCTCCATCAAGCGTTCGCAAAGCGTGTCCCAAGGATTCTCGCGTTGTCATTTTCTCGACATAACAGACAAATCAACCATAGACAGCTTAACTGACATTAAGTTTTTCAACTAGATGGATTATTTAGATGTTTTTGCTTGAGGTAAAAAAAAACCAACTCCTTCGAGGTTGGTTCGGTAGAGCATTTTTCTCTACCCACCTTATTTATAACTTCGCGCTAGGGATTCACAAATTAAGTGATATTTCAGTAAGCACTTGTTAAGTAGAAACACTTGTTAATAACAATATAAGGGGCAATTGAATATTCTATGATACTAGCGGTAAATTTTTCAAATGGCAGATTTAATTTAAGCTTTTAAATCTAATTACATATTTCGGAACACTTTAAGTTATAACTCTTGACAAGCTAATATCTGGCGAAAGGGTGAAGAATTTTTCGAGGCAAAAAGCCAGCATAATTTTGCACAAAACGCTACCGTAGAAGGTGACAAATCAAGGATAAGAGACTTTCTTGAGATGGGGGGATGGGGAG
>NZ_JAOWRF010000130.1 GCF_025753815.1 Plectonema radiosum NIES-515
CTCCCCTCTCCCATCGCTTGCATAGCGAGAAATCCACACCTTTAACACACCTAGCATCGCGCTAGTATGTATTACAGTTAACGGCATTATTTCAGGCAACAGTTGCTATGGATATATCCCCCATCAAGGCTGTTCAAGCCCCATACGGCGGTGGTGATAACTTCTACCGGACACCCCCGCCAGATTTACCTTCATTATTGTTAAAAGAGCGAATTGTCTATCTTGGGATGCCATTGGTGCCTGCTGTCACCGAACTGATAGTCGCCGAATTGCTGTATTTACAGTCTGACGACCCAGAGAAACCAATTAAAATTTACATTAACTCTACTGGCACATCCGGTTACAGTGGCGATCCCGTCGGCTTTGAAACCGAAGCCTTCGCCATCTATGACACGATGAAATACATCAAGCCCGTCATCCACACCATCTGCATCGGTTCAGCGATGGGTATGGCAGCGATGCTTCTCAGTGCTGGAACAAAAGGTTGCCGCGCCAGTTTGCCCAACGCCTCCATTATCCTACACCAGCCCAAGAGTTACGCTCAAGGTCAAGCAACCGATATTCAAATTCGGGCAAAAGAAGTTCTGGCAAATAAAGCATCGCTGGTTGATATTTTGTCTAAAACCACCGAACAGCCTCCAGAAAGAATTATCAAAGACATGGATAGGCTGTTATACATGACACCCTATCAAGCGAAGGAATACGGATTGATTGACCGAGTTTTTGAGAAAGAAGAACTTGCCAATCCCCCATTACCAGCCAGTGTCCTTTAAAAAAGTTATGAGTTATGAGTTATGAGTTATGGGTTATGAGTTGTGGGTTATGAGTTATGGGTTATGGGTTATGGGTTATGGGTTATGAGTTATGGGTTATGAGTGAGGAGTTATGAGAAAAAAGAAGAAAGAAGATAAAACAATTTTTTCACTCCTAACTCCTCACTCCAAACTCCTCACTCCTAACTCCCAACTCCTAACTCCTAACTCCTCACTCCTCACTTTTAACTCCCAACTCCAAACTCCTCACTCCTAACTCCTCACCTTTTGTACAGACGTTCCACTCTTTACGTCTCAACCTCACTCTTAACTCCTAACTCGTAACTCTTCCATACCCAAACTATTGACAAACGGAGAAAAATATGCCTATAGGCGTTCCTAAAGTTCCCTATCGGATGCCAGGGGAACAATATACACAGTGGGTTGATATTTACAATCGTCTTTACCGAGAACGGATTATTTTCTTGGGACGAGACATTGATGATGAAATTGCTAACCAAATCATCGCCGTGATGCTATATCTGGATTCAGAAGATCCAGGTAAGGATATTCAACTGTACATCAATTCCCCAGGCGGAATGGTGACATCTGGTTTGGCGATTTACGATACAATGCAGCACATTAAATCAGATGTGGTAACGATTTGTGTCGGTTTAGCAGCCTCGATGGGTTCATTTCTGCTAGCGGCTGGTGCCAAAGGTAAACGGCTTGCATTGCCTCACTCACGGATCATGATTCACCAACCTTCTGGTGGTACTCGCGGACAAGCATCGGATATCGAAATTGAGGCAAGAGAGATTCTCCGGATTCGTCATCAGCTAAATAATATTTACGCTGATAACACGAATCAGACTTTGGCAAAGATTGAAAAAGACATGGATCGCGACTTTTTCCTGTCTGCTGCTGAAGCCAAAGAGTACGGTTTAATCGACCGTGTGATTGAAGATCGACCGTAGAAGAGGAGGG
>NZ_JAOWRF010000403.1 GCF_025753815.1 Plectonema radiosum NIES-515
GTGCAACTTTAGATACTATTAAAATGTATATTCAAAATCAAAACGAAACTTGACGGCGATTGAAATCGCCTGCGGCTTACCCCCATAAATAAATTTAGGGGCTTGCACGCCGCGAGGAATCTGGTCACCAAAGTTGGTAGAGACAGCTTTCATCGCGGGCAAAAATTCGCCTACATCACTGCTGCGGTTCAGAATGGGACTAATTTGCAAGTAATTTCTTTGAATAATTTGCAGACTGAAATTAATAACGCCAAATTTTGCCAAACCCATCAATGTGACCTTTGATAAATGCCCCGCACCAAGCGAAGGGTGGGGCTATACGAACAAAGCCTGCCTTCGCAGGCTTTTAAACTATTAGTCCGCGCAGGCGGACTTCGTTTGTGTAGCCGCGACTTCAGTCGTCCGGTATACTCAGAAATGCTGCCATACTGCTCCAAAAATGTCCGATCAAACCGTTAGCGCTGCTGTTGCCAAACTCTACAATACCTACCCCTTCCCGCCAGAACCGTTGCTAGATGAACCACCTCCAGGCTACAATTGGCGCTGGAATTGGTTAGCCGCATACAACTTCTGTACCGGACAAAAACCGCAAAAGCAAGATATCCGCATTTTAGATGCCGGCTGCGGTACGGGGGTGAGTACTGAATATTTGGTGCATCTCAACCCAGAAGCGCAGGTTGTGGGAATTGACTTAAGTGCTGGTGCAATGGAAGTTGCAAAAGAGCGCTGCAAACGTTCTGGCGCAAATAGAGTAGAATTCCATCACCTCAGTCTGTATGATGTGGAACAGCTTCCGGGTGAGTTTGATTTGATTAACTGTGTGGGAGTGTTGCACCATTTAAGCGACCCAATTCGCGGTATTCAAGCTTTAGCGAAGAAATTAGCCCCTGGTGGCTTGATGCACATCTTCGTCTATGGTGAGTTGGGACGTTGGGAAATTCAACTTATGCAAAAGGCGATCGCACTTCTTCAAGGTGACAAGCGCGGCGATTATCCCGATGGTGTTCAAGTCGGGCGACAATTATTTTCATCTCTACCAGAAAACAATAGACTTGTCAAGTACGAGAAACAACGTTGGGCAATGGAAAACCAACGAGACGAATGCTTTGCCGATATGTATGTTCATCCCCAAGAGATTGACTACAATATTGAAACGCTGTTTGAATTAATTGATGCTTCGGGGTTGGAGTTTATTAATTTTTCTAATCCGGGATTTTGGCACTTAGAAAGACTTTTGAGCAAAGCACCAGAATTGATTGAACGGGCACAAGATTTAAGCGATCGCGATGTTTATCGTCTGATAGAATTACTAGATCCAGAAGTGACTCATTACGAGTTTTTCCTCGGTCGTCCTCCAAGAGTCAAAGCAGATTGGTCAGCGGATGATGCAATGTTTGCAGCGATTCCCGAACTTAATCCTTGTATTGATGGGTTTCCGAGTCGGTGTATTTTTAACTACGATTATCAAATTATCAATTTGTCGGTCAGCGAATTTGAGTTTTTGCTTCATTGCGATCAAAAAGCGACGGTAAGAGAGATTTTACAGGGTGTGGAGTTGGGGATAGAGGGGGTGCGATCGCTCCAGAAGCAGCAGGTGATTTTGTTAACACCAAGGTAATGAGACAAGGGGGACAAGGAGGACAAGGAGGACAAGGAGGACAAAAAAGCATGTTTTCTCCCTTGTCTCCCCC
>NZ_JAOWRF010000030.1 GCF_025753815.1 Plectonema radiosum NIES-515
GGGGGGGGGGGGGCGGGGACAAGGAAGACAAGGAAGACAAGGAAGACAAGGAAGACAAGGAAGAATTTGCTATCTCATCTCCCTCATCTCCCAAAACCGAATTAATTGGACTTTTACCGGGATCGAAAGCGGCAAAGTTGTCACAGGGAGTGCCTTTGATGTTAGCGATCGCTGAATACATTCACAGCAAAAGACCGGAAATTCAGTTTGTCATTCCTGTAGCCCCAACTTTGGATTTACCAACTTTAGCTAGTTTTGCCGATCCCGAAAAAAACCCCTTTGTGAAAACCTTCGGCTTTAGCAACGCTTCTTTGTGCAGACGTTCTGGTGGAACGTCTCTACTCCTAACTGCCAAAGGTTTAAGTGTAGAACTTTACACCCATACGCCTGCTTATGACTTATTATCTGAATGCAGTATCTGCCTAACTACAGTCGGGGCAAACACCGCTGAACTCGGTTCTTTAGGGGTGCCGATGATTGTTTTGCTACCAACACAACAACTTGATGCTATGCGTTCTTGGGATGGTTTACCCGGACTTTTGGCAAATATGCCTTTACTTGGTTCCAGCTTTGCTAAGTTAATTAACTGGTTGGTGCTACAACGAAAGGGTTTATTAGCATGGCCCAATATTTGGGCACAGTCAATGATAGTCCCGGAATTGGTGGGAAAACTTCAACCCCAAGAGGTGGGGGAGATGGTTTTAGATTATTTGGCTCATCCAGAAAAATTGGCAGCAATTCGAGCGAAATTGCACAGTGTTAGAGGTGAAGCGGGAGCCGCGAAAAAATTAGCCCAAATCGTTTCAGAAGTTATAGGAGTTAGGAGTTAGGAGTTAGGAGTTGGGAGTTTGGAGTTAGGAGTTAGGAGTTGGGAGTTGGGAGTTGGGAGTTGGGAGTTGGGAGTTGGGAGTTGGGAGTTGGGAGTTGGGAGTTGGGAGTTGGGAGTTTTTAACTATTCACTCCTGACTCCCAACTTTTAACTATTCACTCCTCACTCCTAACTATTCGGATGACTTTCCATCTCTGCGTCCTAGTTCATAAACGCCGCAACCCATACATGAAAGTATACCCATACTGATTGACCAACTGCGACCTAAGCCTAGTTCTACGCCCCAGTTGCATAATGCGCCAAAAATTAGAAACGGCACTATGCTGAAAAGCGACGCGTAAAAGGCGTTTTGGGATTCTCTTGCTTGACGAGTCTTTTCAAATTCTGATTTGCTCATGTAAAGCGATCGCTCGGCAAAGTTAAACCAGCGATTAAGAAGCAGAATTACCCATTCACTGACTGGGGAAAAAGCTAAATATAGGGCTAAAGACCACAAACTTGTACCAGCGATCGCGATGGTGTCTAACTCAATTTTGAAAGGTAATATTTCAGTCAGCATGGATTTTGTCAATTCTGCAAAGCTAAATCAACCATGTAAGCTATTTTTAGCAGAAAGTCAACTCCATTTGGGCTGATTTGGTACTCTATCTCTGCTGGATACTAGGGATTGGTAGCTGGTAAAGACAAATAGTACCTTAGGTATTGCCCAATCTACTAACCCATATTAAAAGCTTTTTAATTATTATTAAAAATAAAATTCTTCTAAAAATGGGTATAGCTTATTTGCTAAAAATTCAAACTTTTCTCCAATCGAATCAGGAGAAGTTATTTCATATCCTCTACCATTTAACC
>NZ_JAOWRF010000384.1 GCF_025753815.1 Plectonema radiosum NIES-515
TTTAAACGCGGCAATTAACTTATCACGGTTGGCTTCATCGTGAAAGCTTACTGAGGGATAACCGCTCCCATGCTCCCGTTGAAGTAAGAAGTAAATGTCTAGACTTGTCTAGGATTTATATAGCAGCTAACTACACTGAAAGCTTTGTAATTAGAACAAAATATAATAGATATAGAAAGTGAAAAAGAATTATTGTGACAATTCTGTGCTACGTCTGTTGGGGTTATGAATAACGCATATTTAAATTCAGTCGATGTCTAGTCGTTTGTCTAACTTTGAATCAACAAAAACGAGAACGTGCCTAATAATCTGCAAGAAACTCATTTAAACCGCGCTCGTGCTAGTCTCAGACAAGTGCTGTCTTGGTATGGATATCTCCGCAAGCCAGGACAACCGCAATCAAACCTGGAATTAGCATCTTTTGTGAAACCAGAATTAGAAATATTGACGAATACTCTCAATAAGCTGGACTCTAACGTAATTAGAATTGCCGCTTTTGGTTTAGTCAGTCGTGGTAAATCAGCAGTTTTAAACGCCTTAGTGGGACAAAAAATTCTGCAAACAGGTCCCCTAAATGGCGTAACTCAGTATCCTCGTTCAGTGCAGTGGACTCCTGGTGGCAAGGTGCAGGTAGAATTAATTGATACCCCCGGATTAGATGAAATTCAAGGGGAACTAAGAGGGCAAATGGCGCGAGATGTAGCGCAGCAAGCTGATTTAATCTTGTTTGTGGTGTCGGGTGATATTACTAGGACTGAGTATCAAGCGCTGCTAGAATTGCGGCGATCGCAAAAACCCCTAATTCTTGTCTTTAACAAAATAGATTTGTATCCAGATACAGATAGAACATCTATTTATAATAATTTGCAACAACTCGGTGCAGGACATCCCCAACAAAAGCCTTTATTACCCGATGAAATTGTCATGGTAGCAGCCGAACCCGCACCCCTTGAAGTGCGGGTTGAGTGGACAGATGGACGTGTAACTTATGAATGGGAGACACCAGCAATCCAAGTAGAGGAACTCAAACAGACAATTTTGAATATTTTCAATCGTGAAGGGCGATCGCTTCTCGCATTAAATGCACTGATTCAAGCAAGAGATGCAGAAGCTGCGATCGCTCAAAAAACCATCGAGTTACGCGAACAACAAGCAGAAGACCTCATTTGGCAGTTTACCAAATATAAAGCTCTCGCAGTCGGGTTAAATCCCATCGCCTTTTTAGATGTGGTTGGCGGAAGTGTTGCCGACTTAGCGTTAATTCGCTCCTTAGCAAGATTATACGGCTTACCGATGACCGGTTACGAAGCAAGTAAAATTCTGAAGACAATTTTATTTAGTTCTGGCGGTTTACTTTTGGGAGAATTAGGAAGCAGCTTGCTTTTAGGCTTAGGCAAAAGTGCCACCGCCTTAGCCAGTGGTGAAAATCCCACCAATATTACAGCCTTCGCCGGAAGTGCGATCGCTCAAGCTGGTATCGCCGGTTATGGCGCCTACGCGATCGGTAAAGCCGCACAAGAGTACCTGAAAAAAGGCTGCACTTGGGGTCAATTGGGCGCTAGCACCGTCATTCAAGAAATTCTCTCCCAAGTTGACCAAAACACAATTTTGTACCGCCTGCGGCAAGAATTAGGCATTGGGAATTAGGGACAAGGGGGACAAGGGGGACAAGGGGGACA
>NZ_JAOWRF010000352.1 GCF_025753815.1 Plectonema radiosum NIES-515
ATGGAAACCAAGTTGTCAAGGTTCTGTTCTAGTCAATACGAAGGACTAGTCTCCTTGCCCCTAGTTCGTTTTTAGGCTGGTAGCCTTTCCACTTTATAGGGAACGAATCGCACAAATCCATATTTATTAGTCCCACACATTTGTCGTGTTCCGTGTCCCGTTGCTTTGATTAATAAAGGCTTGGTTGTTAATATCTCCAAAGTGTCAACATTACCAACACATGCTGCATCAATCCAATGAGTTTTAGGTAGCTTTAATCTAGTTCGGTTAAATTTAGTTTTTCCTCCAGAACCTGTAGCTACTGGTAGTCCGCTGTCTTTTAATGCGTTAAATAATGCCCATCTAGTAGAGTTGACCGCAGCAGCATCCTTTAGCAGACGTTTGGCTTGAGATTGAATCTTCTTTAAAAGTTCCGGTATTCTTGCCAAAAACTTTTCAATATCTTGTGTCCCCTTTTTTAGGTTGCACTTCTCGCAGGCAAGGCATAAGTTAGATATTTTATTGGTTCCACATGAAGCTTTTGGTTTGATATGTTCCACTTGTAAAGGTATATTTTCAGCATCACAATACGCACACTTTCTATCCCACTTATTGAGCAAATATTCGCGCGAAAGTGACCGGGGGAAGTTTCCCCCGGCGCATTTCGCGCACTTCATAGCCTAATAATTCCCCTTGCTGATATTCAATACCTGATATTTCCGGATTTTCTAACTGTTGCAAGTCAAATCTTACTAACTCTTGAGTGATGGTGGTAATAGGTGCAAATTTACATAGTCGTTTAACCCAAGTACCGATGGTTAAGACGCGATGCAGCAACGAAGGTGCAAGCCAACATGAAGGTCTAGCTCTGTTTGAAAATCTAGCTTGACGATATCTGGTATGTCTTGAACGTCTTCCCCGCCTTAATGACTTTCTAGACTCAAGGGAGGCTTTAATGGCAGAACCTCTATGGGTTAACTCCGCACCAAAAACAACTTTGTCGTTTTGAACTAACGCGATGCCAGTTACTTTTGAACCTGGGTCTAATTTGATTTGAATTGATTGAACAACTTCAGTTGAAATTGTTTTTAAGATGATGGTAAAAGGGTAACGACGGAATACAGCAGCTTTTTTTTGACTCAGCAATTTTCTAGCTGTAGCAGGGTGTACGGGGTTACAGGGTGTTTTGTTTGTGTCGATAGCTAAAACGTAATTGGACATAAGTGAACTCCTTTTCAGGGTGATGTTAGCTTCGATTCTGTTACCCTAGCTTGTAAGAAAGTGCAACACTACTTCAGTGACCTTAAAGTTGTTTAATTGCAAATGACAGAGCGGGAAACTAGCTACGCATTTCAGGGTGTCGTGACTAGGGTAACGGCTACCTATTTCTAGGTAATCTGGTCAATATGGCTTGAAGGATTACTCTTCCAAGCCCCGTCTATGAGTGAGCGGGGTTAGTGACTCTTAGACTTATACGCCTCACCGTATTTTCTCTTAGTCTTGTTCAGAAATCAAATAGGAGTCCTATATACTAGTTATTAGCGCCGATGGAAAAGGTGTGACAATGCGTAGAGAAGATTTACGTCCAGAAACGCAAAAACGAGCGCAAGCAAGTCACAAAAAATTAGATAAACGCTTAACTAAGGGTGAAAAACGAAACTCTAAAAGGATGGCAACAGTCGCA
>NZ_JAOWRF010000317.1 GCF_025753815.1 Plectonema radiosum NIES-515
CATAAAGACAGACTCTGTAGATTTGCATTTGAGTTTGTAGAAGAATTAGCCACAAGTTATGGATGCGAGATTATTGTTGCTAATCAAGAATCTTTATCTCCCCAGCAAGAGTTAGTAGAAGATTTAATGGCAATCATACATTGCTTCTCTTGCAGATTGTACGGCTTGCGTTCATACTCCACTGATTTGAAAAATAAATTAAAATTAAGTATCAACAACCCTAGACATGATGAGATATTATTAAAGAACAAAGAAACACAGTGTTGAGGTCGAAACAATGCTTTTATCCATCAAAACAAAATTAAAACTAAGTAAAAGTCAAGAAACCATTATGAGTAAACATGCAGGTATTGCAAGGTTTACTTATAACTGGGGTCTTGCCACTTGGAATAACTTGTTTAAAGATGGATTAAAACCTAACAAATATATCCTCAAAAAGTTCTTCAATAACCACGTAAAGCCTGAGTTTGAGTGGATTAAAGAAAAAGGTATTTGTCAGAAAATAACTCAATACGCTTTCGACCATCTTGGTGATGCTTTCTCTAGATTCTTTGACAAAAAAGGTGGGTATCCTAATTTTAAAAAGAAAGGACGGAACGATTCATTTACTATTGATGCAAGTGGAAAACCTATTCCTGTTGGTGGTAAATCGGTAAAACTGCCTACGATTGGATGGGTTAAAATTTACGAGGGTTTGCCCCACACTACATGCACCAAAATTACAATTTCTCGCACTGCTGATAGTTGGTTTATTGCTTTCGCGTATGAACAGAAACATGAACCAACTGTTAAGCAACATGAGATTGTGGGAGTCGATTTAGGTGTGAAGGAACTGGCTACACTATCTACTGGCGTTGTTTTTCCAAATCCCAAGCATTACAAGACTAATCTAGAAAAACTCACTTATGTATCTAGAAAGTTTGCCAGAAAAGTTAAAGGTTCTAACAACAGATATAAAGCGAAAATCCAACTTGCTAGACATCATGCTAGGGTAGCAAATCTCCGTAAGGACACGATCCACCAAATCACTACTTTCTTATGCAAAAACCACGCAAGGATAGTAGTAGAAGATTTGAACGTTTCTGGGATGCTATCAAATCACAAATTGGCACAAGTAATTGCTGATTGTGGTTTCCATGAGTTTAAGCGTCAGTTAGAATATAAAGCCAAAAAGTTTGGTTGCGAAATAATCATTGCTGACCGTTGGTTCCCATCAAGTAAAACCTGTTCCAACTGTGGTCATATTCAAGATATGCCACTCAAAGAAAGGACTTACAACTGTAGTAGTTGTAGTTATTCCATAGATAGGGATTTGAACGCAGCAATTAATTTATCACGTCTGGCTAAGGCGTGAAAGCTTACTGAGGGATAACCGCTCCCATGCTCCCGTTGAAGTAAGAAGTAAAGTCTAGCTTTGTCTAGGTTTTATATAGCAGTCTAGAAAGAATAAAAACTATAGGGGGTTTACCTTTGAACAGCACAAATATTTTGGGCAATATATTAAGCATCGGAGAGATGAAGCTCTAAATTTTAGCGCAGAATTATAGGAAAACGAACGCCAAGGAAGCTAACGCGCAGCGTCTCCCACAGGAGAAGGAAGCCAAGGAATAAGAGTTTGAGAGAGTTTTTGCGCTCATTCCTATGATAAATAACAAGATATTTTTAGTTAAAATATACGTATCTATAACTATTAATATCTCCAAAAATTAAAAATTGATGACAGCAAGTAATATTAGGCAACAAATATTTGAGCATCTTGAAGCCTTGCCTGGAGAGCAAGTAAAAACCCTCCTATTAACTTGGCTAATAGCTTCGGAAGGAAACTTAGAAGATTTTGAGCAGTTACTACTGACGACGCAAGGGACAGAAGAATCACTTGATTTTGGTGAGATTGACGCAAACCTAAATTTTCAAACTCTCACAGAAGCCCAAATGATTAAGCAAAGCAAGTTGGCTCTTGAAGCTTATCGTCGTGAAGGTTCCGGAGTCGAACATCATCGTGTGCGGGAATGGGCAAACAGTTTAGGTACTGATGAAGAAGGTTCATGTCCCAGATAGTTTGGACTCAAGCTGCGATCGCGGATTTAAACCGTCACTATGATTTTATCAAACTTAATGATGCCGATACGGCAACACGCGCAGTACAAGCGATCGTTTCATCAGCAGAAAGTTTGCACCCAAATCCACGTCGGGGTGCGATCGTTGATGAAGTAGCAGGTTTGCGGAAAATAATAGTGCCTTTTGGTAAATACGGTTATATTATTCACTACGCCATTCTTGAGGATGATGTGATTATTTTGCGCGTCTATCACGGACGGGAGAATCGACCTGTTTAGGGAAAAGAAGCCTGATAAGTTGAAATTGGCTTGTAGCTAAAAGCATTAAAATATACAAAAATTAGAGAAATTTTCTGAAAACAGTACATAATATTACAAAAAAATCACGCAGGAAAGGTAGCTAATGGAACCTTTAACAACTGGTGCGATCGCTCTTTTTCTTGAATGCGATCGCACAAAACATCACCCACCCTATCAAAATAGACACGCGAAAGTGAAAAAAATGTAGAGACGTAGCACAGAATAGTCTCTACAGGTTCTAACGCATATTTAATTTCTACTTCTTGTGTCTAATCCATAAATTGTCGGATAATCAAGTGCGATCGCCTACTAACTTCAACTACAACAAAAAACTTACCGTCGTAAACTACGCGGATCAAGCGCATCCCTCAATCCATCACCGAGTAAATTGAAAGCCAATACCGTCAGAATAATCAGTATAGCAGGGGGCCAAATTAGCCAAGGTTGCAGTACCAAAACTGAAGCATTGCTTGCTAAAGAAAGCATATTACCCCACGAAGGATCTGGTGGTTGAATGCCTAAGCCAATGAGACTAAGTACTGCCTCTGCCCCAATAAAGCCAGGAACTGAAAGCGTTGCAGCGATAATTACATAAGTAGCGGTTTGCGGCAAAACGTGACGGAGAATAATATAAATTGGCTTACCACCCATTGCTCGTGCAGCTTGGACAAACTCTCGCTCTTTAATTGAGAGCACCTGTCCGCGAATCACCCGTGCTAACCCAGCCCAACTAATAACCGAAATAATCACCACAATTAGCAAAAAGCGCTGAGTGCTACTTAAACCAGCTGGTAATACTGCCCCTAAACTGACCAAAAGATAAATACCAGGAAAAGTCATCAGTACTTCAGCGAAACGCATAATTATGCTATCAGTCCAACCGCCGAAATAGCCAGAAATTCCCCCAAACAACAGACCAAGGGGAAAAGTAATAAGTACCCCAATAATTCCAATAAATAGACTAATGCGACCACCATACAACAAGCGGCTGAATTGGTCGCGACCTTGGTCATCAGTACCCAAAAAATTGAATTTGACATTATCGGTTGTGCCAAACAAATGCCAATTGAGTGGAATACCAGGAATTATTGTCACTTCGTCCCATTTGGGTGGTACGGGAAAACTAAGCTGAAACAAATGGTACTCTGAACCTTGGACGAATAAACGTAAAGGTGAAGGTTTACTGCGGTCTACGATCAGTTCTCGCTGACCCGTTTCTAAATTTGTGTCTCCTTGGGTCGTCGGATAAACATGAGGACCGATAAACTGCCCCGATTTAGAAAACCAATAAACCTGAGTAGGTGGCAGGAGCGAACCATTTGCTTGTGTGATATATGGGTCGTAAGGAGCGATTAAATCAGCTCCAATTACTGACACATAGAAAACTATTAGCAAAATTGCGCCAAATCGCGCCAACGGGTTTTTCTTGAGTCTTTGCCACCAATTCATAATATTTGTGAGTTGTGAGTTGTGAGTTGTGAGTTGTTAGTTGTTAGTTCTTAGTTGTTGGTTGTTAGTTGCAAGACATGAATTATGAAACTTTTTTACTCATCCGTAATTCCTAATTCCTAACTCCTAACTCCTAACTCCTAACTCTTCTAAATATTGTTCTTCTTGTTGTTTTTCGTGTTCGACAACAAATACATTTGAATAAAGATTAGCGACAATTTGTTTTCCCTGCTGTGTCAAAGACAAATAACGCAGTCCTTCTTTAATATAAGGATATACGCCATTCCAGTAAAATTTGGCGTAGTTCTTCCGCAAATCGGCAGGAGTTTCATAACCCAAAACTTTATTCATTCCCGTTTCTTCAAACTCGTAGAATAAAGAAGTAATTTTCCGCAAGTAACGCGGGTCGCTTAATTGTCCAATCAAATCGGCAGCACGCACTAAGCCAGCAAAGCTACTTGTACCTTGATTATCGTCTGCCGCAGGCACTGGAAACCGAGTCAATTCAATGTTACTCTTAATTATCTCAGAATCTATCAGCGTGTGACCGCCAAAACGCTCATCAATGAATAGTTTTGCTCGATCGACATGATAGGGTGTGAGGCTGGCATCCGAAGCACCAGGATGAAGAGTAATCATTTGCCCATTTTTACCTGTGGCATACAAGTTTTCTATTTCTCGGTCTTGTCGGCAAACTCCTTTGACATAGCCGATATCATGACACACTAAGGATATAACACAATGCAACCAGTCCTCACTTTTAACACCACCCTCACGGATATGTTTGCCTCGGAGAATTTCCTGCCCCACAAGAGTGACTAAGACAGAATGTTCAACATTGTGATATAAAGCGTCACTGTTGGCAATGTTTTCTAAAGCCATGTTGCCCGCCCAAGCTATGATGTCCTGGTAGTCATTTTTGAAACAGCCGTAAGTGCGCCGGTAGCCTTCTCGAATTTGCTTGACAAAAGCATCAATCAAAATTTCGGTTGCGTTGAACATACTGTTATTTATTGTCAAAGTTAAATAATTGGGCAGGCATTTGCTGGAATTGAGTACGCAGATTTGTCCTTGAGCGATGATGTGCGATCGCATTTCTGGGTCGGTATCCTCTGCCCTGATATATTGTTTCCCAGCATAGGCTATGCTCTCTCTAATTGCGCAAAGTCATTAATTGGTTTCCCCCTTGTCCCCTCTGCAAATCCCCATCCTCCAAAATATGACTATTATCATAGGTAAATTTCCGAGCCGATTCAGCCATAAGCCTAGGTGATGAGTCATAGTTAATATACGATAATTAATTTAAAGTTTTTTTAAGCAAATATCACTATTGTTATTTGGGTACTTCTGGAGGGATGACTGTGAGGGAGGAAAAGTTTTCAGATATTGAGGTGGAAGAAGTTTCGGAATTTGAGGATGCTGACTTTGAGGAAGACCGGGTTGGCTCTCGTTCGCGTCCTTGGCTATTACCGCTATTGCTGGGTACTGGTTTGGGAATAGCGATCGCTTTAGGGGGAATCCGTTTATTAGCTAATCGTTCCGCAGGTCAACAAAAGCCGGTAGCAACTAAACCTGCCACAAGTATTGCCCCCTCGATGACAGTCACCGTCGCTCCAGTTGAAACTACTCGTGTCGCCCGTATCCTAAATACTACAGGTACTATAACGGCACGTGATTTGATTCCGGTATTACCCCTAACAAATGGCTTACAAATCAAACAAGTCTTAGTCAAAGAAGGAGATTCAGTTAAACAAGGTCAGGTTTTGGCAATTCTGGATGATTCAGTCTTGCAAGACCAAATTCGTCAAGCAAAAGCAGATGTAGAATCAAAGCAGGCAGATGTAGGATCTCAACAGGCAGATCTAGCTTCCAAGCAAGCGGCTGTAGCCACCAGTCAAGCAAATGTGGCTTCCCGGCAAGCGGTAGTGCAGCAAAGACTTGCTGATGTGGCTCAAGCTAAGGCTAAGTTAGAGGAAGCTACACAGAATCTCCGAAGCTATCAACAATTAGCAAATGCAGGTGCAATTAGCAAGCAAGAACTCTTGACTCGGACAACAACTGTAGCGACAGCTATAGAAGCCGTGCGTCTTGCCGAAGCCAATGTTAAAAGTGCCGAACAAGATGTCTTGAGTGCCCAAGCCGGTGTTAAAAGTGCCCAAGCAAATGTCAACATCGCAAGCGCGAATATCAACAGTGCCCAAGCTGCTGTCAGAAGTAGTAATGCCAAAGTCGAACAAGTCAGAACTCAGCAGGGGCAGACTGTGGTGCGTGCCCCAGTTTCTGGACTTATCGCTGAGAAACTAGTTAGAGTTGGAGATATGGCGGGAACACCACCCCAAGCCGTCCAAAATGGAATCCAGAATGGAACTAACAACTCAGCACCCCAAAGGCTCTTTTCCATTATTAGTAACGGCAGTCTAGAACTTCAAGCGTTAATTCCCGATATTCAACTACCACAAGTTAAAATTGACGCACCCGCGCAAATTACCTCGGATATCGATAACCGCGTGCGCTTGCAAGGACGAGTTAGAGAGATACAACCGCTGATTAATCAGCAAAGACGTGAAGCAACCATAAAAATTGACTTACCACGGACAAATTTGCTCAAACCCGGAATGTTTGCGCGTGCAGCGATTACTAGCAATACAGCGGTAGGGATGGCAGCACCACAAAAAGCTGTATTACCCCAACCTGATGGTAGTGCAAGTGTATTCATCCTATCGGGTGAAGACATAGTACGTGCTGTGAAAGTAGAAGTAGGAGAAATTATTATTGGTGGCAGGGTGGAAATTAAAAAAGGTGTGAAAGTAGGCGATCGCCTAGTTGTTGATGGCGCAGGATACATCAAAGATGGCGATAAAGTCCGCGTAGTCAACAGACAGTAGTTAATGCATAGTGGGGAAAAGGGACGCTTGGACTAAAATTATTCCCATGCCCAATGCCCAATGCCCAATGCCCAACAACTAACAACTAACAACTACCAAAATTTATATGTCTTTCAATATCTCGGCTTGGGCAATCAAAAAACCTGTCCCGACCATAGTTATATTTTTGATATTGACAATAATCGGTTGGTTCTCCTTCATTTCTTTGGGAATTGATACTGACCCAAATATTGATGTTCCCACGGTTTCGGTGAGCGTTAGCCAACCTGGTGCGGGTCCTGCGGAACTTGAATCGCAAGTGACGAAAAAAATTGAAGATGCTGTGGCTGGGTTAGGAAACATCGATGAATTGCGTTCTACTGTTACCGATGGTTCCTCAAAGACGATAATAACTTTTATTTTGGGTACAAATAGCGATCGCGCTACCAACGATGTCCGCAATTCTATTTCCCAAATTCGCCAAGATTTACCCCAAGATATCAACGACCCGATAGTCGAACGTGTGGATTTTGCGGGGGGTCCAATTGTCACCTACGCTGTCACATCCAGCAAGCAAACTGTAGAAGAATTAAGTAACCTCGTAGACCAAACTATCAGCCGCGCTTTGCTATCAGTCAAGGGAGTGGGGCAAGTTAAGCGTATAGGTGGAGTTGACCGAGAAATCCGCATTAACCTTGACCCAAATCGTTTACAATCCCTAGGCATCACCGCTACCCAGGTAAACGACCAAGTACGTACTTTTAACATCAATTTACCTGGTGGACGTGCTGAAGTTGGCGGTAGCGAACAAAGTATCCGCACTCTCGGTAGTGCCAAAAGCGTCAAAGATTTGACAAATTACCAAGTTGTCTTACCTAATGGTGGTTCCGTTCCTTTATCTAGTTTGGGGACGGTAGAAGATAAGTTTGGTGATATCCGTCAAGCTGCACGGTTGAATAACAAACCTGTGGTAGCTTTCCAAGTGTTACGGAGTACAGGTAGCGTCACCGTGACGGTAGAAGAAGGAGTGAAAGCAGCCTTAGAAGAACTGCAAAAAACACTTCCCAAAGATGTGAAGGTAGAATTAATTTTTACTAGAGCCACCCCCGTGCGCGACTCCTACCAAAGCACAATTGATGAATTAATTCAAGCCTCATTGTTGGCGGTAATAGTAATTCTCATCTTTTTGAAAGACTGGCGAGCTACATTAATTACAGCAGTAGCTTTGCCTTTATCGATTATTCCGACCTTTTTTGTGCAGCAAGCCTTAGGTTACACCCTCAACAACATGACTTTGTTGGGATTAGCGCTAGCGGTGGGTAACTTGGTGGATGATGCCGTTGTGGAAATTGAGAACATGGAACGGCACATGGCAATGGGGAAAACAGCTTGGGAAGCTTCTTTTGACTCTTCGGATGAAGTGGGATTAGCGGTGATTGCGAGTTCGGCAACTATTATTGCCGTGTTTTTGCCCGTTGCCTTTATGGGTGGTATTCCTGGGCAGTTTTTCCAACCATTTGGCGTCACCGTTGCCGTTTCCACAATTTTCTCAACTTTTGTGGCACGGATGGTGACACCGATGATGGGTGCGTATTTACTCAAGGATAAGCAGCACGGGAAGGAAGATGCAAAACAGCATCAGCGCAAATCTTCCCCTTCCTCCAAAAAGCGGCGTTTTCAACCTTATAAATCACTGTTAAAGTGGGCATTACGCCATAGATTGATCACATTAGCGATCGCTTTCGCTTTCTTCATTGCCAGTTTGATGTTAATTCCCGGTATCCCCAAAGGTTTTGTGGATGACGGAGATGTGGGTATTTCCACTGTTTCCATTGAATTACCCCCTGGTTCCACCTTGCTAGATATCAACAAAGTCGCGACCCAAGGAACCAACCTCATCCGGCAAAATCCAGCAGTTGAAAGTGTTCTCGCTACAGAACAAATAAATTCCGCTACCCTCACCGTCAAACTCAAACCTAGGGAAGAACGAAAAGTTACTCAAAAAGAGTTTGAGGTGCAAATACGTCCTTTATTCCAGCAAATACCGGGAGCGAGAATTAGTCTCCAAGCTGAAGGACCTGGTGACAGTGGTAAGGAATTATCTATAGTTCTCAGAAGTGAGAATCCAGACGCTTTGCTTGAAGCTGCTAACGCATTAGAAAAGCAGATGCGAACCGTACCCGGATTAGTGGAGGTGTCTTCAACTGCGAGTCTGGTAAAACCAGAGATTTTGGTAATTCCCGATCCGCAACGTGCCGCAGATTTGGGTGTAACGGTGCAATCAATTGCCCGGACAGCCTCCCTCGCAACTATAGGTGATAACGAAGCAAATTTGGCGAAATACAATTTGAGCGATCGCCAAATTCCCATTCGCGTCCAAATCGACCCGAAAGCACGAACAGACATCAACACAATCAAAAATCTCCAAGTCCCCACTCAAAATAACACCTTGGTTCCCCTAATTGCTGTGGCAGATATCCGCTTTGGTAGCGGTCCTGCAACCGTCAACCGCTTCGATCGCGCTCGTCAAGTTGCGGTAGAAGCAAACTTGCAAGGTATCTCTTTAGGAGAAGGAGTAAATGCAGTTAACAAGTTACCTGCATTCACCAACTTGCCACCAGGAGTCACTCAGCAATCTTCTGGAAGTGCCAAAATTATGGCAGAAATCTTCAGTCGCTTTGGTACTGCACTGGGGCTGGCATTAATGAGTATCTATGCGATTCTGGTTTTGCTGTATAATAACTTCCTCTACCCGATAGCGATTATGATGGCGTTGCCCTTTTGTTTAGGGGGGGCACTCATAGCCTTGATGGTTGCTCAAAAACCCTTGGGAATTTACGCCCTGATTGGTATCGTTTTATTGATGGGAGTTGTTACCAAAAACTCGATTCTCTTGGTGGACTATGCGATCGTTAACCTCCAAGAAGGCAAAAAACAACGTGAGGCGTTGCTAGAAGCCGGATTATCACGATTGCGCCCAATTTTGATGACTTCTTTGGCAACTATTGCCGGTATCATTCCTCTAGCTTTAGGAATTGGTGCCGGTGCTGAAGTTCGTCAACCGATGGGAGTTGCGATTTTGGGTGGTTTTACAACTTCCACTTTGCTGACTTTGGTGGTAGTGCCGGTCATATTTACTTACATCGACTCTTTCCAAAGGTGGATTGTAGATACGACAAAATATGGTATAGGCAAGAAGAAACGACGCCGCAAGATGGTTGCTGTTGAAGAAGTGATGAGTTTGCCTCCTGCTAGGGAAGAACCGCCCTCTGAATACTCAATTCACAAATAATATAATATAATGTCCGCGCCCAGAGACGTAGCAGTGCTACGTCTCTACAATAATATGTATGTTTTGCTCCCGTGAGGAATGCGCGTCCTCATTTTATTAAGATAAAGACGCGCATTCCTTACTACAAAAAGAGGATATAATGTGGTATAATGCCTTTTAGTATTAATAAGGCTAAAGGATTTGCGGGTGTAATTCAGTGGTAGAATGTCACCCTCCCAAGGTGAATGTCGTGGGTTCAAGTCCCATCGCCCGCTTAAAGATAAGTCTCAAACAAAGGGAATTTGATGAAAAATTCGGTTCCCTGACCAAAAACAGAATTGCAACTCAACTGACCATTGTGGTTTCTTCGACAATTTGACGAGCGATCGCTATTCCTCTAATCCTTGGTTTGGTGGACAAAGCTGGAGCAGCGGTATGGTGTTCTCCCCCCTACCCCCTTCCCAGAATGCCTCTTGTTCACCAGGGCTGCGTACAATAACTATCAAGACATTATGCAGGCAGAAGGTGATGCGAGAAATGAAATTGGACTGGTTAAAAATTGTGTTGGTAGAACCAGCGGGTCCAATGAATGTGGGATCTGTAGCACGGGTGATGAAAAATTTCGGGCTACATCATCTAGTATTAGTTAATCCTCAATGTGACTTCTTGGGGATGGAAGCGAAAAAAATGGCAGTTCATGCCGATGATGTTTTAGAATCTGCGGTATCGGTGCCGACTCTGCCAGAAGCATTGCAAGGATGTGTCAGAGCGATCGCGACAACTGCTCGTGTGCGTGATTGGGAAAAGCCTTTAGAAAATCCCCGCGATGCATTACCCTGGTTATTGGAAGAAAAAGACAAATCAGCATTGATTTTCGGTCCAGAAGACCGGGGATTAAGTAATGAAGAATTAAACTACGCTCAGAAATTTATTCGCATTCCCACCGATTCTATTTATCCAGTGCTAAATTTGGCTGCGGCTGTGGGAATATGCTGTTATGAACTGGCAGAAAATGCCAAAGAAAGTAATAATCGAACTTCAAGCAAAACTGAACTCGCACCTTTTGAAGTTGTGGAAATATACTATCAACAATTAGAATCGCTGTTGTTGCAAATTGGTTACATTTATCCACATACGGCAGCTAGTCGGATGGAAAAATTTCGACAACTTTATAATCGTGCTGGACTGCAAATTAAGGAAGTCGCTATGTTGCAGGGAATTTTGCGGCAGGTAGAATGGGCTATGGGGGGAAAGAGCGATCGCGAAAATTTGTAATTCATCGTTTACTATATACGGATCATCTCGCCAAAATCATGAATATGACTTAAACTAAAGGCAAAAATGCTACTTAGTATTAAGTTGTAATAAGTTTTGGGTCGGGATGCAAGAAACTTTTCCTTTGTGGGTCATAAGGAGTAGCAGTGTCAGAATCAAGTGACAAACTAATCGCTTTATCACGGCGTCAACCCAGCAACGGACGCCAAAATAAGCGTAAAGTGCAACCAGTATTACAAAATAAAGAGAAAAAGAGCAAACCGCGTTCGCGAAGCGTGTCCGAAGGACTCTCGCATCCCCAAAAAATTAGCACTACACTTACTCCTCCAGGTGCATCGAAGACACGACCTGGGTTAGTTATGCCATCTGCTGTCAAAGGAAGAATACCACCTTTTAAACCCAGCGGTGGAAACTTAAAGCCGATGCGAAAGCAGGTAGTATCAAAAAGAATTTCGCGATCGCGCAAAACTAGGTTAAAGCCAATGGCAAGATCGTTGTTATATGCAATGCGCTTGTTAATTATCGGAGTTGGTATTGGTGCGATCGTCGGTACAGTGCTATCAGTGTTAGATCCTGCGACTCGGATTAACTCGGCTTCGGTGTCATCTAATACTGAAAATGTAGAGCAAAAGGCACAATCTACCCAGAATTCCCAAGTTGCTGGTGGTGGTTTATATTTATCTCAGGAAATCACCTCCTTAAAAAGTGCTGTGCAAAATTTAGCACTGGCAAGTCCAAATTTGACCCCAGGAGTTTTCTTGGTAGATTTGAATAATGGGGGTTATGTAGATGTAAACGCTGGTGCAAGTTTCCCCGCAGCTAGCACAATTAAGGTGCCGATATTGGTTGCCTTTTTTCGGGATGTGGATGCAGGCAAAATTCGCTTAGATGAAATCCTAACCATGCAACAGGATATGGTTGCAGGTGGTTCGGGAAATATGCAATATAAACCTGTGGGAACTCAGTTCACGGTGCTGGAAGTTGTCACGAAAATGATTACAATTAGCGATAATACTGCCACAAATATGCTGATTGCCAAATTAGGTGGCATTGAAGCGTTAAATGAGCGTTTTCGCAGTTGGGGTTTGACAACCACCGTTATTCGTAACAAATTACCAGATTTAGAAGGTACAAACACCACCAGTCCCAAAGAATTGGGGAATTTGCTAGGGATGGTGAATCAAGGTAATTTAGTGAGTATGCAATCGCGCGATCGCCTGCTCGATATCATGCGTCATACTGAGAGAGACACATTATTACCCTCTGGTTTGGGAGCCGGCGCAACCGTTGCTCACAAAACCGGCGATATTGGTACAATGTTAGCGGATGCTGGCTTAGTTTATATGCCAAATGGCAAGCGTTACATCGCCACTGTCATGATACAACGTCCAAATAACGATTCTCGCGCCGAAAAACTCATTAGCGGCATTTCTCGTATTACTTACCAACAATTCAGCCAAAATGGTACACCCAACCTGACAGGAAGCACTCCACCCGTAAGCAATTATCAACCCCCAGTCATGACACCTCAAACCAACCCAATGGGAAGCACTCCACCCCTAAGCGGTTATCAACCCCCAGTCATGACACCTTTACCTAACAATACAGGAAGTTATCCACCCCCATACATGAATTATTCACCCAATAATATGGGAACCAATTATCAATACCCTATAACTAATCCTCAATACTATCCTCAAAGATAAATATTATATTAATTTTTATTTCGTAGTGAGCACTTCAGTGCTCAAAATATGCATACTAACATCGTTGATACCGCATTCCCGGTAACTGCGAAACCAAACCCATAAGTTCCAACTGCAATAAAGCACTAGAAACTGAACCAGCATTCATCCCTGTTTGTTGGATAATAAAATCAAAAGGCAAAGACTCCGAAGAAATAGTCTCCATAACTTGTTGCAGTTCTGGTGGTAATTGAAGCTGCACCAACTCCTGCGGTATTGGTAAAGCTTCAATTACATCAAGTTGTGGTATTGCCCCCAACATTTTTAACAGTTCATCAAGTTCTCTGAGAATCGGCGTTGCTCCATGATAAAGTAACTTTAAACAACCTTGGGATGGCTGGTCATCAAGTCTACCAGGTAGTGCATAAACATCTCGTCCAAATTCATTTGCGTATTGCGCTGTAATTAAAGCACCAGACTTTATCGGTGCTTCCATCACCAAAACAGCACGAGTCAACCCGGCAATTATTCGATTACGACGAGGAAAATGAGTGCGATCGGGTGGTGTTTTCGCGGTGTATTCACTCAGTACTAACCCAGATGTCAAAATCTGCTTGTACAAATCGCGATTTTTCTGTGGATAGATGACATCTACACCCGTACCCAAAACGGCTATTGTGCGTCCACCAGCTTTCATCGTAGCTAAATGACATTCAGTGTCAATTCCCTCTGCCATTCCCGAAACGACTGTAAAGTTATTTTTTGCCAAAGCTGTGCTAATTTGACGAGTCCAACGTATACCATATTCTGTAGGTTTGCGCGTCCCGACAATCGAAACCAGCGGTTTTTGTCCGAGATTTTCTGACAAGTCCACTTCACCACGATAATATAATACAGGCGGTGCACTAGGTGTTTCTAGCAGCAAGCGGGGATAATCTACATCAGCTGGTGTCCAAAAATGAGGATTTTCCTCCTGGTGCTCGATCAGTAGTTGTTCGGGGTGCAAACGCGATCGCTCCTTTACCACTTTTTCCAACGTCTGCAAACCAAAACCCTCTACTTCACCCAATTCAGCCCGATGTGCTTTCCAAGCCGCAGCCAACGTGCCAAAATGCTGTTGTAACCGTTGCATTAAGACTGGACCAATCCCCGAAATTTGCGACCAAGCTAGCCAATATGCACGCTCTTCTACCACTTTCCCATCCTCACTCTTACTGCTTGATTATTCCCAAATTAGGTTTGTCTATTTATGTTGATGAATGGGAAAATGGAGACTGGGGACTGGGAAATAGGGAATGGAAAGAAGGTGAATAAAAATAATTAACAATGCCCATTGCCCAATACCCTCCTTTGTCCAACTATCAACCAACAATTATCAATGATTAACTATTTATATCGTCTTCTGTTATGCATATCCGGCTGCTTAATATTTTTAATTTTTCATAGTTTTATCGGTTCGTCTCCTAGTTTGGCAGCTGAAAAAATTGTTTTCAGATATGGAATATTCGCTCAATCGCTTCCTGTAGCAGATATACGGAAGTATGCGGAAACCAAAAAAGTTTCCTCTGATTTGCAATCTTTTCTCGGTTATTTGAAACCTAAGCAGCAACAAAAGTTTCAAGAAGCACTTCAGGTAAAAAAATCTCTAGATATTGTGGCTTTAAATAAGCTGGTAGATTCAGAAATTGGTAAACTATTTTTATTTGGTGCTTCTCGTGCGATCGCTCGACGCGATCGAGCAGGTGTACCAGCACTCCGCTCTGCTTTGCTTCTCGGTGCAAAATCATCAGAAGGTTTAAGTATACTCAGCTTTCTCGAATCTTATCCCAGTAATAAATTAGTTATTGATGTACCAGCTACTTTAGACTTAGTTAGCAAATCAAAGTCATTTTTTACTTCTGATGATCCAACACCAAAAGATAATTTGAGTTCTTCTCTTTTCTGGCAACTAGAACTACAATATCAAGTATACGCAAGCGAAGGTAAGCAATTTTCAGGCTGTTTGTTTGGCGATTCTATTTCCGCTCAAATTGGAGATACACTTGGTGAGGGTAATTTTAATTTTGGAATTAATGGTTTGAGTTCAATCTCATTAGTTCAACAACTGCAACGTTTAATTCCTACCAAGGTGAAATGCGAAAAAACCATCATTGCTGTTGGGGGAAATGATGCTTGGTATCAACTTAGTGATGAAGATTTTCGCAAAAAGTTGCTTGAAGCGATCGCACTTGTGAGAACATCCGGAACTAAACAGATTTTTCTCATTCCCGCTTTTTACTCAACTGTCGCAGCTAGTAAAGATCCAAGTTTAGCAGCCCCACTCCCTAAAGTCGAACAAATCAACGCTGTGATTAATCAAGTGGCAGCTTCAGAAAATGTCCCAGTTGTCGCTGAAGGTATAGCACCGTTGTATGAAAATAATGTTTTGAAAGATAATTTTACAACTGATGGCGATCATTTGAATGCAGAAGGACTCAAGATTTATCGACAAGCATTATTGAATATTTTAGGGAAATAGTCGTCAAGACGTTCCGTCGTCAAGACGTTCCATCGTCAAGACGTTCCACCGTAGAGACGTTCCATCGTCAAGACGTTCCACCGTAGAGACGTTCCGTGGTAGAGACGTTCCAGTGGTAGAGACGTTCCAGTGGTAGAGACGTTCCAATACGGTTCGGTTAAGAATATTTGTGAACCCAAAACCCTTGTAGAGACGTTGCACATGCTTCGTCTCTACATACGTTAACCCAACCGTATTGAGAGACGTTCCACATGCTTCGTCTCTACAATATGTGTGATTAGCATAATATTATATCATATTACGCTAATTAATCTTATTCAAACTTTGATAAACCAGCGTTGACGGTACATCCCGTAAGCTACACCTAACCAAAGTAACACCGTGACAATGGCAAATAATAGCGAACCATTGAACGCACCTGCCCAAGGTACGAAAAGATTATTGTAAATCCAATCGAAGGTGTTAGGAGCTTTTTCACCGCTGCCGATGTTGGTTTTTACCAAGATTTTAATTAATAATACAGAAGCCACGAAAATAGCGATCGCATTTAAACCCATCACTTCAAACGCTTTACTCCAACGTCGTATCCGTCGCACTTCAATAAGTTCATAACAACCTGCTAGCAATATTAATGCCCAACCACTCGTAAAAACTACATAAGAACTCGTCCACAACTTCTTATTAATCGGGAATGTCAAACCCCACACCCAACCGATAATTAAGCAACCGATACCAAATAATACTAAACCTATACTTGTGCGTGATTTGACTGGCTGATTGCGTATCCACTCACCTGTGAAGTAGCCAGCAAAAACGCTGACGATAGCGGGAATTGTACTAAAAAGCCCTTCAGGATCTCCCATGAAGTTAAAGCCATCACCTTTATACAGATGTGAAGAGGGAATAATCAATCGATCAACAAAAGCCCCAAAATTACCTTCTCGTGTCAGTACTCCCGCACCAAAAGCGGGAACAGCCACATACATCATCACCAACCAGTAACCGATAAGCAACACCCCTGCAAGTATCCATAATCCTTTACGCGGTATATTTAAGACTGCCAACGACGCAAATAAATAAGCAAGGCTGATGCGTTGTAATACTCCCATGATGCGGATACTACCCAAATCGAAAGTTCCAACACCCTTATTCCAAAATACATTCAGCAGCAATCCCAAAGCAAAAAGAATGGCAGCGCGGCGCAAAATACGCCAATATACAGTTGATGTGGGTTTGTTCTCTCCGGTATACTTGGATAGCGAAAAAGTCATCGCTACACCGACAATAAATAGAAAGAAGGGAAATACTAAATCAGTTGGGGTGCAACCGTGCCAATCAGCATGAAGTAAAGGTGGATAAACATTCGGTTCGGCGATGCTTGCCATATTCACAAGAATCATACCAGCAATCGTAATGCCGCGAAAAACATCAAGAGAGGTGAGACGCATAAGCACAATTATGTGGTGTGAAATTTACATTACTCTCCTCAATGCAGACGAGCAAGAAAAATTTTTAGACCGATACAGAAGTTAAAATTTTGTGAAGTATAGGATTCAGATCGCCGAAAACTTTTAGGGATACCGTTGGCAAATGGTAGGTCTGACCCCTCATTTTACCAGAAAACCTCGTAGAGACGTTCCGCCGGAACGTCTCTACAATCGTGTAGAATTACGAAAAATCTTATATAAACAGTAATACCCCTGATTCGCCAACGGTATCCTTTAATAAGTCGGGGATCTTGTATGCGATCGCGAAGCGACTCATGAAGGAGTGCGACCTAGGACATTAATATACTGAACTTTCCGGAACTTTTCTCGTTAATGCTGTCTCATGGAATATGTTCAGCGTTATTCAGATGTGTATAAAACACCGAGCGAGGCAGCTTCTCATTTTGGGGTTTGCCTCCACACTTTAAGACGCTGGGAAAAAGCGGGATTAATCAAAGCATTAAGGACACCATCCGGGCAAAGAAGATATGACCTCACGAGCTATCAAGGTATACAGTCAACGGGAAGAAAACGGGCAACTATCACTTATGCCCGCGTTTCAAGCCGTGGGCAAAAAGCAGACCTTGATAGACAGGTTAGTGTCCTTAAATCCCTGTACCCAGATTCAGAGCTTATCACCGATGTTGGATCGGGACTCAACTTCAAAAGACCGGGACTTAGAACCCTTCTGGGACGAGTCCGTCAAGGCGATGTCGGACTTGTTGTGGTTGCCCACAAAGATAGACTTGCCCGGTTTGGGTTTGACCTCATCCAGTGGTTATGCGAGCAAGACAACACAAAACTCGTGGTTCTCAACCAAGACAACCTTTCCCCAGAGCGAGAAATGGTTGAGGACATCCTTGCCGTTATCCACGTCTTTTCTTGCCGATTGTACGGACTTAGAAAATACAAAACTGCAATCAAGGAAGATAAAGATTTACCCGGAAACTGAATTGCATAAAACTTGGAAAAAATGGCTAGCAGCGTGTCGATATTGCTACAACCAAGCAATACAAATGCAGCGCAATTCTCAAACCAAGATTGGTAAATTAAAATTGCGAAATCAAGTTATGCAATTAGATTTACCTGCTTGGGTGAAAGAAGTGCCATGCCACATCAAGCAGAATGCAATATTCGATGCCCATCAAGCTTATTCTGCTAGCCGTAGCGCCAAGTTTCGCAGTGTCCGCGACCCTAACCAAACTATTAAATTCAATAATTCCAATTTTGCCAAAGGAAAGTGGTATTGCAACATTACAAAAAAACTCAATTTTGAGTGTAGTGAACCAATCCCTCGCTTATGTGAGTATGGAACCCAACTAGTTTATCGTCATGGCTCGTGGTTTGCGATTTTCCCCGAACCTGTACAAATTAACGATTCTGAGTCAAGCAAACTAATAGCTTTAGACCCTGGAGTTAGAAGTTTCTTGACGGGATACGACGGCGTAATGGTAATAGAAATTGGAGGCAATGACATGGGTAGAATAACCCGTTTGTGCCAACATTTAGACAAACTAATTAGTCGTTCTAGCAAGGTCAGTTCTAAACGTCGTAGGTCGATGCGACGTGCTGCAAATAAATTGCGGGATAGAATACAAAACCTTGTTAATGAAGTCCACAACAAGACAGCATATTATTTAACTAACAATTACCGCGTCATTTTCCTTCCTTATTTCGAGTCTTCCCAAATGGTTGCCAAATCTGGAAGAAAGATTCGGTCAAAAACTGTTAGAAGCATGTTGACTTGGGCGCATTATCGATTCAAACAAACCTTAAAACATCAAGCATCAAAGCGTGGTTGCGTGGTGATTGATGTTAGCGAAGCCCATACTTCTAAAACCTGTGGGGTATGTGGTCATCGTCATGCAAAACTAGGTGGGAATAAAGTTCACAAATGTCCGAATTGTAGGGCAGAAACACCTCGTGATGCAAACGGCGCACGTAATATCATGTTACGTGCTTTGAGGGATACCTCCTTTACTGTAAGCCTTGATAGTATTGCTATCGTTTCATTTCGAGCATTGGACAACAATGCTCAACAATGTTCAGCGTAAAAGTATCAGTATCGCCCTTTTTCTGCTTTAGTTTAATTCGCTTGCGTCAGGTGAAGGAGAAGGAATTCTTGCCAAAACTCCTTTTTTCAGTGGTTCGGGTCTTTCTGCCCAAGGCAACAATCCCTCAGTATGATTATAATACTTACTGGCACACTCCAAAACATTCGCAATTTCTGAAGTTGATAAATCTGGCGAGATATCACCAAATAAATAAGTGTATTTGCCGTTTGCTACAAAAGAAATAGCACATGCGCGATTGCAAGCACTCATGCATTCTACAGGCTGAATGGGAAATTCTTGCTGCAATTCCCAGTCTTGGTGCAGTTCTTGCAATTGCTTGAATAGTTTATCACCACCACTTTCCCCTACTCGCTTTCCATCTTTCCAGACACTTGAGCAAGTAGTACAAATAAACATAGCATGTTGAGTTTTCATAGAAATATACTAATGTATTGCGAGACGCAAATTTTTGTTAACATTCAGATTTGGTAGAGTATTTCATTAATGCGATCGCTTTCTTAAATTTGCCAATACCCTGCAATGCGATTGTATCGGGTCACAATGCGATTGTATCGAGTCACAATGCGATTGTATCGGGTCACAATGCGATTGTATCGGGTCACAATGCGATTGTATCGGGTCACAATGCGATTGTATCGGGTGACAATGCGATTGTATCGGGTCACAATGCGATTGTATCGGGTGACAATGCGATTGTATCGGGTGACAATGCGATTGTATCGGGTCACAATGCGATTGTATCGGGTGACAATGCGATCGCATCGGGTGACAATGCGATCGCATCGGGTGACAATGCGATCGCATCCCCCTGCATTTAAAAACGCGCTTGTTTTTACACAAAACTTTACTTTGCAGCAGTCTGTTGGAGATAACCAGCTGCAACACAGTCGTCAATTAGTTGCTGAATAAAGAACCAAAGTTCAGGTGCCCCTGTTTCTACCGGTGCGATGCGTTTCATTACTTTATCGCGTGTAATGCCATGAATGCGCCAAGTACCACCTTGAGTTTGTTGATTGTGAAGCAAGGGTTGTATGCGGTCTAAAGCTGCGGCAAACTTAGCTGTAGGGGTTTTTCGTGCTTCAAACTCTTCCCAAAGCGATCGCATTTCTTCTCCCTGCTCGACTGGCAAAAGTCCAAATAACCGCAATGCTGCTTGAGTTTCCTTTGCTGCCTTATCTTCGTTTGCTTGCACATCGTAGCAGAAAGTGTCACCCGCATCAATCTCTACTAAGTCGTGAATCAGCAGCATTTTCAACGCACGCAACTGATCGACTCCTGACGGTGCATATTCTGCTAATACTATTGCCATCAGCGCCAAATGCCAAGAGTGTTCTGCACTATTTTCCCTGCGTGAACCGTCAGTTAAGAGCGTTTGACGCAAAATCAACTTGAGCTTGTCGATTTCGATGATGAATTGAATTTGTTGAGTCAGTCGGTTAGTTTGCACTTCCATATGAAGGGAATTAGCGGGACTTAAACATTCTCTCTCCTGAATGCTGAGTTTTCAAACTTACCAAAATTGTCTATAATTATTGTATGTCAAATATGACATATTAACAGTTTAAAGGAAACTTAATTTATTTCTTGATTGAGGCTTGACTATGGATGCAGAGAAGCGTAAACGACTAGAAGCAGCGGGTTTTTGTGTTGGAGATGCAACGGACTTTTTGGAACTTTTGCCTGAAGAAGTAGCTTTTGTGGAAATGAAGCTGTCTTTGAGTAGATATTTGAAGGAACTTCGCATCAAAAATAAGCTTTCTCAGGAACATTTGGCTAAGAAAATCAACTCCAGTCAGTCGCGGGTTGCAAAGATGGAAGCCGGGGATGCGTCGGTTTCGGTGGATTTGATACTTCGGACAATGTTCGCGGTTGGTGCTACTCTTTGAAGATGTGGCAAGAGCGATCGCTTCTTCAAAGAGCAAGCAGTAAGCATTGCCTAATGCATCAATTTATAGGACAGTAAGATAGGTTTCCTTACCTTCCATTGGTAAAAGCCTCAATCGCTGATTTTTCAAATCAGGTTCTAAGCCTAAATCCTCAAAGGGAATTAATCCTAACAAAGGGTCTGTACCTGCTGGCAATTCGATACAATTAAAAGTGCCTTCTCGACCCTCAACACAAAGGCTCAATTCTCTAAAGATACGAACTTTTTGTACTCCCACCGCAATTTTTACGTCTACTTCTCCTTGAAGAACTAGTCCTAATTGATTAATGATGTCTTCAGGTAAGCAAAGTCGAGTAGCACCAGTATCAACTAAGACATTTTTTAAATTAATTGAACGGATTTGATCGGCTGTGATGAATCCTCTTTCTGCCAGAATTTGATCGATGCGGTTAGTGATGATAATTGTGGTCGTAACTTTGCCCATTCTTTTGTCAGTTATGGTTGCCATAATTCCTTTTTCAAAATTATGTTGTCGGGTACGTGATTATGAGAGCTATTAATTCCATTTACCTATTCTAAAATTGATTTAGTCTGTGGTTGATTTAGCGATCGCTCCCAACTGTAACCCCGGTGGAAAACTTCCTTCTTCTTTCACTCGCTTAATATCAGCATCGCTAAACCGCAAATTCAACTTTTGTCCTATCAGCCTCAAAATGTCACCTCTGTCAATTACACCAGCGACAGCATCTGCTGGAGAAAGCACGGTAATATAAGATAGCTGTTCGTTTTCCAGCTTGTTGATTACTTGCGCTAAATTCGTAGACTCTGCAACAGTTGGTATTTCTGTCAAGGGATGCACAATACTTTGCACTCGTTTAGTTTCCCATTCGCTTCTTTCACAAGAGCGCAAATCGTCAATTGAAATCATCCCTTGATAACGTCCATCAGCCGCAGCAAAATAAATCTGTGGTGCGGTGCTTTCTAATAAGTATAAATCGGCAAAAGAACGCAAAGTTTGATTCGCATCGACTACGCGAAACTCGCTAGTCATCGCTTCGCTGCAAGTAAGTTTCAGCAAGCTTTCTTGCAATGTAGTCACACTATCATAGTTTTTGGCGTTGCGGACACCAAACCAACCTAATAAAGCAATCCACAACCCAGTCGCTAATTCTCTGGTAAAGAAATCTACAGCAAATCCTAAGGCGATCGCACTATAACCCAAAATTTGCCCCGCACGGGAAGCCCAGTGTACAGCTTGATAGCGGTTTCCTGTTACTTTCCACAGTGCTGCTTTTAAGACCTGTCCTCCATCTAGGGGTAAGCCAGGAATTAAGTTAAATAGCGCCAAAACTAAGTTAATTCGCGCTAAATCTCCCACCATTACACTCGCTGGGCTGGTGTCAGGCAACACATAAGCCATAACACGCAGCAGAAAAAACAGCATCACACTAACCACCGGACCTGCGATCGCGACTTGAAATGCTTTTCCTGGAGTTTTGGATTCTTCCTCTATAGCAGCAATGCCACCAAAAAGAAACAGGGTAATCGAGTTAACTTTAATACCTTGTGATTGAGCAACTAAGCTATGACCAAGTTCGTGCAACAAGACAGAACCAAATAGCAACAGTGCCATCACCGCTCCAGAACTCCAAGCTAGCACGGGTCCCCATTCTAGGTAAGCTACCCCAAAATTGAGAGTTGCCAGCCCGACAATCAAAAACCATAAAGGATCTAAAAATAGCGGAATTCCAAACAAAGACCCGACTTTCCAACTTTTTTGCATTACATCACCAAAAGAATTAAATATTTCAGTATTTGCGACATTTGAGTTTTAAGTTATTTATTCTACAAAATATTAATTTTTACCGCTTCACCAACGCCGAAGAAACTATACGCTTCTATTTCTAGAATAGACATTGACAATCACGGTAGGATCAATTATACATAGGCGGCTTTCACCCCTGGTAAGACAGCACGAAATACGGTAATACATACCTGTTTCTCCTCTTCTTTTTCAGCCAGTCGTCCTTATACCCAGGTTTATAAAGAAAAATCAAAATGTGTCTTTACAATAGACATCTTCAAATATTAATTATGCGTTGCCCGAACCCCTTGATTAGACGTTGCATGTGCTACGTCTCTACATCTTTTTTGGAGATGTCCAATGCGATCGTGCGTAACTTTTAAAGTAAAAATGCAAAAAGGTGACAGGCGATCGCCTTCCAGATTCCCTTGAAAGGTTCAAACACTTACTCCCCTAGAAAGGGTGACAACATAACACTTGTCCCCACTTTACGGCTCCCGTGAGAATTTTCTTGATATAGAGACGTTACATGTAACGTCTCTACGTATGATAAAACTTACAAACTACCGATATTCGTCAATCCTAAAACGATGCCAATGCCGACAATATGACCGAAACACATTGCTGCGATAAATGCACCAATGCTAATGGGCAGTATAGGCAATTTGGGACCAACTAGGGGCTTTTCAATTTTGAAACTGAGTAAAAGTGCCACTAAACAACTGACGCTGATGATGATCGCTACGGTGGGATTCCACTCAGGTGTAGCGGGAACAGTCGTAGCAGCTGCAAGTAATATTGATGAAATCAAGTTTGTATCTCCGTAAGAGAAAATTAATCTAAACCAGAAAGATTATAAAGTTAGAAAGGGAAAAAAAGAGAAAAACTGGGAATTGTTTGTATAAGTTAAAATTAATATAATTTTGTGACAAATATTTTAATTTTTTATGCGGGTTAAGATTTGCGGCATCACTCAAGCAGAACAAGGGAAAGCGATCGCAAGAGAAGGTGCAACAGCACTAGGATTTATTTGTGTCCTATCTTCACCACGCTACGTCAGTGCAGCGCAAATTCGGGCAGTGGTGACACAACTACCCGAAAATATTGACAATATTGGTGTTTTTGCTAACTCTACAGTTGACGAAATCGCCCAAACTGTTACCGATTCTGGCTTAACTGGTGTTCAACTCCACGGAGACGAATCAACCGAATTTTGCTACCAAGTGCGCCAATCACTACCGGACGTAGAAATTATTAAGGCTTTAAGAATACGCAGCTTAGAAGATTTTGACAAAGCTGCTACTTACACATTTGCCGTGAATACTTTGCTACTTGATGCCTATGATCCCCAACAATTGGGCGGTACTGGTAAAACCTTAGATTGGAAGATGCTACAGCAATTTAGCCCTAGTTGCCCTTGGTTTTTAGCAGGGGGGCTAACCCCAGATAATATTGTCGAGGCTCTAAATCAAGTTAAACCCAGTGGTATAGACTTATCTAGCGGTGTAGAACGCGCTCCTGGTGATAAAGATTTAGACAAGGTAGCGCAGTTGTTTGCGCGACTGCGAGGGAAAACACAATTGGATAGGTAATTTTATTTCGTAGTAGGCAGTTCACTGCCTTCTTCAGCACTGTTAGCGCAGCTTTCCCGTAGGGTAGCGCTGACTACAATATTTTTTCGCTGTTTGTGGAACAGTGCTTACTTTTTGGGAAGTCTAGAATTAGAGGGTGATTTAATCACCTGCTGTCAATGCCTTATAGGAAAGTAAAAATAACTTGTATGAAATCTAATTATAATCGCCAATATATGTTAAAGCTAGGTTTGTTTAGCGCAGGTGCATTGCTGTGCTTGATACCCTTGCTTTCTTTACCAACAATAGTTTCGGCTTCAACTAGACCTCAAGCAGTTCAGATAGCTGCTCTAAATGATTGTGTCAATGATATATCAGAAGGTTTCTCTGTAGAAACGAGAAATTATTATGTAGGTATCTGCTACACAAATAAAGGTAGCTTTTACGTTGTAAGAACCAAAAAATCAGGCGATCGCCTAGTTATTCCCGTGTCTTATAACAAGGGAACAAATGTATATATTGCCAAAAATGGTGAGTATACTTACACCCTTGACTTAAACCAAAATCAGCTAATTATCAACTTACCAAATGGCAACCTGTATACTGACAAAGTGATTAGAGTTATTGATTCATGACGGGAAAACTATGAAGGGTAATGATATAAGTTAGTTCTGCGTGCGTACAATAAGACATTTGTTATCTGTGATGTCGTATCCGCGCTCATTAATATTAATAAAAACATCACAACCCTCGTAGAGACGTTCCGCCGGAACGTCTCTACATTATTATATGTAATTGGCGGGACATTATATTATGTATCTTGACAAATTCAAAGCGCGATTCGTAGAACTGAGTAGTATATACCTAAAAAAGATAACTCCTTGTACAAAAGAAGAAGTTTCTTATCTTGAAGAACAGTTACTACTATCACTACCACTTGCCTATAAAGAGTTTCTTTTTTGGGGAGGGCATAGTGCTGGAGGATTAATGAAAGGGTCAGATTGTTTTTTTCAAAACCTTCTATTAAATCAAGAAACGGCAAAAGAAATATTAATAGAGGATAAATTTACATATCCTCTTAATAAAATGGCAAAAATCAAAAACAACCTCACCCTAGAAGGCTGGACGGCAGATGCGTGACTGCGGGGAAACCCGGACAACGCAGTGCCTGGGCTACACAAACAAAGCCCACAAAGGTGGGCTTTGAATTGGCGATTAGTCGTTAATGAGTCATATAACAACCATCAACTAAGCACTATCTATTAACCACCATCAACTAACCTTAAAAAAACGCTGCTTGATGGCGAATTAAATTAAAGAATTCTTCGCGGGGTTTTTGCTCATCTTGGAATACACCGACCATCGAACTAGTAACAGTCCAAGAACCGGGTTTTTGCACACCCCTCATGACCATGCACATATGGCTAGCTTCCATGACAACGGCAACACCTTTAGGTTGTAAAATAGTTTGAACGGCTTCGGCGATTTGGCGAGTTAGTCTTTCTTGTACTTGCAAGCGTCGGGAATACATTTCGACAATCCGGGCAAGCTTACTCAGTCCTACCACTTTTTGGTTGGGGATATAAGCAACGTGCGCTCTACCCATAAACGGCAGCATGTGGTGTTCGCACAAGCTGAAGAAATTAATATCTCGAACTAACACCATCTCATTATGCCCTTCATCAAAGATGGCATCATTCACGAGGTCTTCTAGAGATTGGTTGTACCCGCTGGTAAGAAACCGCATAGCTTCTGCTACGCGCTTGGGTGTTTTCAAAAGTCCCTCGCGTTCGGGATCTTCTCCGACACCCACTATAATAGACCGCACGGCATCCTTCATTTGCTCCATGTGTTCCTCTGAGGGTTCGTGCAAATCAGGTTTTCGTCCGTAGCGAGTATTGCGATCGGGTCTGGGATTGATGGCTTCTGACAAATCGGCAATTAAAGGAGATTGAGAGGTATTGGAACCGTTGGAACGAGCAGTAGTCATAGAGGTAAGTCTTTGTTAGAGTTTGAATTACTTTTGGGTTATGAGTTGTGGGTTATGAGTTATGAGTTAGGAGTTATGAGTTAGGAGTTATGAGTTATGAGTTACGAGTTATGAGTTATGAGTTACGAGTTATGAGTTATGAGTTATGAGTTATGAGTTACGAGTGTTTAACTAACTCTTAATTCCTAATTCCTAATTCCTAACTTCTAACTCCTAACTTCTAACTCCTAACTCCTAACTCCTAATTCCTAACTCCTAACTTTTAATTCCCCGCCTCAAGAGATGCGCTTACAAAATGCCTTTGCTGGGCATTAAAATCAATTCGTCAACAACAGCTTGTGGTGGTAACAGTGCGGTGTGAAGAATCGATTGAGCAACGATTTCTGGGGTTAACATATTTGTGCGGTCAAGTTTGACGCGGACAGTTTCTGTGTCCCAGAGTTCGGTGTTGACAGCACCTGGACAAATAGTAATGACGCGAATGCCGTGAGCGCGTTCTTCTTGTGCCAAAGCTTGAGAAAGGGATATCAAACCAGCTTTGCTAACGCTGTATGCTCCCCAACTGGCAAAGGCTTGCTTGCCGGCAATAGAGGCTACATTGATGATTGTGCCTAGCCCGCGATCGCGCATTGAAGGTAAAATCCCCAGAATGCACTGAAACACGCTGGTCAGATTTAAGTCGATTACCTGCTGCCAGTCAGCTAAAGGAGTTTCACTCAAAGTGGCTGTGTATGCCATGCCAGCATTGTTGACTAGAATATCTATGTCCCCAAAGTCAGTCACGATCGCATTCATCGACTCTTGTACTTGGGCAACATTTGCTAAATCAACATTATAAGCTTTTGCTGTCACCTCTGCGTGCCTAGCTGCTACTGCTACTGCCTCCAATTTTTCAACAGAACGGCTCACTAAAGCGACATCTATTCCCGCTTTCGCAAATGCCAGTGCTGTTGCTTTGCCAATTCCACTGCTTGCTCCAGTAATCAGAGCGCGTCGTTTCTGGGTAACACTCATGCTATCTCCAATTTTTTTGGTGGTTAGCAAACTGCACCACCACCTAATTACTCAAAACTTTTACTTTGACATAGATTAAACAATTCTGAAAAATATGAGAAATTTTCCTTATAAACTGCTATGGTGGCTTGCCAAAATATGTATATTCTCATTTTTAAGTTTTCCAAAGGAATACTATACAGCTTTCGCTACCGAAATTCTTTGTCCGGAGTGAAAATTGATTAGTTAGTCATTAAAACACCAAAAATGCGAATACCTATGGCTGTTGAAGATTGTTAAAAATCTTTACATACCACAGGCAATTATAGCATTGTGGGAAAACGAATAAATTAGCCCATTGTTTTAAGAATGGGGAACTTCGGTGAAAACACCAATTTTGCGGAATTTTTCATAACGCAATTGACGGCGTTCGGCAGGAGTTAAGCGGTAAAGTTCTTCCAAATTATCCAGCAGAGCTTCTTTAAGAGTATTAACGGCTTTGAGTGGGTCGGAATGAGCGCCACCGATGGGTTCAGGTAATATTTGATCGATAATTCCCAAACCCTTGAGGTCATGTGACGTCATTTTTAAGACAGCGGCAGCTTGAGGAGCTTTGCTAGCATCTTTCCATAAAATGGCGGCGCAGGCTTCGGGAGTAATTACGGTATAAACAGAATGTTCAAACATCATCAGGCGATCGCCTATACCAATACCGAGGGCGCCACCAGAACCACCTTCACCGATGACTGTGCAGATAATTGGCACATCTAGACAGAACATTTCTCGTAAATTGTAGGCGATCGCTTCACCTGCACCTTGTCGTTCGGCGATTACCGTCGGTGAAGCGCCTGGGGTGTCAATAAAGCATAAAATCGGCATCCCAAACCTGTTAGCATGTTCCATCAAGCGCATTGCTTTGCGATAACCGCCAGGGGTTGCCATCCCAAAGTTACGGGCAATATTATCTTTAGTGTCGCGTCCTTTTTGATGACCCAACATGACAACCGGCATTCCACTCAAACGACCCACACCACCAACTAAAGCCGGATCGTCAGAACCACAGCGATCGCCATGTAACTCCATCCATTCATCACTGATTGCCTGAATGTAATCAAGAGTACTAGGGCGGCGGGGATGACGAGCCACTTGCAGCCGCTGAGACGGCGATAAACTAGTAAAAATTTCCTCACGCAGTTCCAGAGAACGAGCTTCTAATTTACGAATTTCACTCTTAACATCGACACCATTTTCTTCCGCAAGTTGACGAATCTGATCAATTCGGTTAGCAAGTTCTGCAAGAGGCTTTTCAAAATCCAACAACAGCGGTTTGCGCTCAGTAGTAGCCATAACTTAGGGGGTAGGGAGTGGGGATGGGGAGGAGCAAAGTGAGGAGTTAGGAGTTAAAAGTGAGAAGTTAAAAATTAGCAGACGCAAAGTTGGGAAACTTTAAACTCCTCATAACTCCTAACTCCTCACTCCTAACTCCGCTCCTCCTAACTTTTTAAACCAGCAGCGGTTTAAATCCGTGTTTGACTGACACCAGACCAATCTGCTCCATTTTTTCTACCGTAATCTGATTTCGCCCCCAAGAAAAGTTCGTATATAACTTCTCAAATTCGAGGAGCATTGATTCGGCAAAGCAAGCAAATAACTGCCTTGCGGGAACATCCATATTGACTATTTTCATAATTTTCCAGTCAATATCTAGAGAATGTTCCACAATGCCACCATTTAAGACATGCACACCTGGATGCTGAATTTTCATGGCGAGGTTTTTCGGATAGCCTCCATCAATCAGCAGACAAGGTTGCTTTAATACAGTGGGGTCAATTTCCACGCCTTTGGGCATACTCGCAACCCAAACCACAATATCAGCTTGTGGTAGTGCTTCATCCAAAGACATGATTTTGCCACGTCCCAATTCATCTTGCAAATTTTTCAGCCGTTCGGAGTTACGCGCTATAAGCAATAGTTCTTTAACATCAGTTCTTGCATCTAGCCAGCGGCAGATAGCACTACCAATATCTCCAGTGGCACCGCAGACAGCAACAGTCGCGTTATTCAGTTCAATTCCCAATTGCTTTGAGGCTTGCTCTACCTGCCGACAAATAATATAGGCAGTGTGGGTATTGCCTGTGGTGAAGCGTTCAAACTCTAGTTTAATGTTGCGGACTTGCCGAAACTGCTCCAAGTTAAAATTTTCAAAAATAATTGAGGAAAACCCACCCAAAGCCGTGATATTTATGCCTTGCTTTTGGGCATGAGACATTGCATTGAGAATTTTGCGGGTTGCTGCCTTGATGCGTCGAGTTGCTAGCATCTCCGGCAAAAAGCAAGATTCTACGTAGCGTCCTTCAATTTTCTGCCCAGTAACACTGGTAACAGTAATATTCTCAACAATTAGGGGCGGGGCGCTGCACCAAAAATCTAAACCTTGATCCGCATATTCTGCGTAGCCCAATTCTTTAGCTACCGCTTGTGCGTGTTCCAAACTAGTGAGATGTCCGATTAGACCAAACATGTAGTGTTATTAAACGTGTGCTTCAAAACAAAGCGTGGAATGAGTGGGGGTGGGGGGAGTTAGGAGTTAGGAGTTAGGAGTTAGGAGTTAAGAGTTAGGAGTTATACTCTTAATTCCTCACTCCTAACTTTTAATTCCTAACTTTTTTACGCGGCTGTGAGTCCGTAGGCTGACATCCGCATAATGTCGCGGGTGGTGAAACCGATGTTGCTTAAAGCTTCTCCGTATTGAATCATGAAGTCTTCTACCAAAGCTTCTTTTTCCATTGCCAAGGTGTGGGCATCTTTCTCAACTTTATTGAGCATTCTCCAGACGATGGGCAGGTTTTGGCGATTTGCGTCTTCTAATTCGGCTTTGGATTGGATAAAGTTTTCTTTCAGCCAAACTTCACCAAAGTTGAGATGGCTGTATTCATCTTTTACCACCCCTTCAGTGATTTTACGAGCAAAATCATCAGCGACGGGGATGTAGCAGTTGTATGCAGCGATCGCAAAACATTCAATAATCAAAGATTGAATCAGCAGGCAAGTAACAACTTTACCCTCGGCTGCTGCATCTTGGAAATTTTGGTGCAAGGTCGAGAAAAACTCCCGGGCAAATTCCAGATCCGGTGTCACCTGGAGATTGCGTCCACAAGCTTCAAACCCCTTCTTGTGGCGACTTTCCATCTTGGATAAGCGAATTAGTTCATCCTTGGTTTCTGGCAGCAGTTCAGCCAGTTTAATGTAATTTTCGTATGCTTCTTGTTCCCCTTCAATCACAATTGCATTAATCCGGCTGTAAGCATCTTTGTAAATTTCGCTTTGAAAATCAATTTTCGATTCGGCTGCAAGCTGCATAGAATGAACGCTCCTGTAATTGTGTTTCTAATTGATACCAGAGTTGAGTGGACCGGATCTTTTAGAGTAATAGTTGCTGTGATTTAATTTAACTTAACAACTTATTATGTTATAGATTAGCGGTTCTGTGGCGTGATGTTCTAGTGGTAAACAAACAAATGCTTTAACCAAAATTTATGTCAAAACAAAGTTGGAATTTTAAATATACCGATTTTTTCAGCCTGGGAGTGCTTATTTTCGGGGCATTTATCGTCCTTTTGCCACTGCTGGTTGTCTTTTTTACCTCCTTTGCTCCGAGGAGTGCATCTCTGGAAATTTTACAGAATAATAAGTGGTCTTTAGCAAATTATCGCGATGCTTGGCAACAAGGTAATTTTTTGCTCGCGTTTGCTAATTCTACCTTGGTGGCAGTAGCTGTGACGGCGTTTCAAATTGTGACTTCGGCGTTAGCGGGTTACGCTTTAGCCCGGTTAAAATTTCGGGGTAAGCAAGCATTGCTGCTAATTATTTTGGCGACGTTGGTGATACCCTTTCAGCTATTGGTGATTCCGATTTTTTTGGTGTTGAAGTGGGGACATCTGATAAACACTTACGGAGCGTTGATTTTACCGACTGCGGTTAATGGCTTTGGCATTTTTTTGTTACGTCAATACTTCCAAACAATTCCCGTGGAGTTGGAAGAAGCCGCAGCGATTGATGGGGCAAACCGATTAGAAATTTTGTGGCGGGTGATGTTACCTTTAGCGCGTCCGGCTTTGGTAACATTGTTTTTGTTCACGTTTATCGGTGAATGGAACGATTTATTTAAGCCTTTGGTGTTTACGACGCGTCCAGAATTAAGAACGGTGCAACTTGCTTTGGCAGAGTTTCAAGAGCAATTTACGAATAATTGGCCTTTGATGATGGCGGCAGTGGCGATCGCCACTATACCTGTGATGGTATTATTTTTGATTGGGCAGCGTCAGTTTATCCGGGGTATTGCCACAACAGGGATGAAGAATTAAGCTGAAAACGGGCAAGATGTTCACATGGAACACCCTAGAATTAATGAGATAAATAAGTATTGGTGCGATCGCTTTACACTAAATCTCAATCCCCTTTCAGAATCTCAATAAAGTTAACTCTCATGGTGGAGTTTTACACTCATTCAACAACGCTAAACTTAAAATCTGTGACAATCAGGAAATATGCAGAGACTGGGTTTAATTTTAATTGTCCTGTCGTTTTTGCCGTGGGTCGCAATTCCTTTTGTTCTGCCATTTTTACCGCTTTCTGTTGCCCAAAAAGCGGCTTCTATTCCCGTGTTGCTGGTTATTGCAGAAATTATGTTTTGGTTGGGTGTGCTGCTGGTGGGTAAACAAGCCGCACAACGCTATCGGCAATACTTCACTTTGGGCTTTGTGAAGAAGCAGGTCAGAAAATTTAGACGGAAAAGGTAATGGCACATCTTGCACCGCACGATGAAAATCATGTCCGTTTAATTAGCAATAATAAAATCACCGTAACCGTCGTAGAGACGTTCGGTGCCGAACCTCTCTACAATATGTGTGATTTGGTTTATCGGAGTTGTTCAACTTCAGATTCAGACAAACCCGTTAATCGGGCTACCTCTTCTATCCCCATTCCTTGCTGAAACAAATTCACAGCTATCTGCCTGATTTGCAATTGTGCTTGTTCAGCACGTTGATGTTCTTGTTCAGCACGTTGATGTTCTTGTTCAGCACGTTGATGTTCTTGTTCAGCTATTTCCTCAGCATTTGGCAGTAACTCTCCATCCATTGTTGCCCAGCGTAACCAGGTGGCATCAATGCCTTTATATATACCTTGCCAGCGCACCAACGCTAAACCTAATGATTGACTCACAAGCTGATTTTGGGCATTTGGTGCGATCGCTTGATATACTCCGCGATTGAGAAAAAACCCGGCAAAATCATCAGCATTAAAAGGGTCAAACCAAAAATATTCAGAGACACGTAACAGATTTTGATAAATTAGCTTTTTCTCATTTTTGTCTTGGGCAGCCGTGCTGTTAGATAGCAATTCAATTACTACGTCAGGTCCCTTTCCCTCTTCCCAGACAACCCAACAAAGACGTTCTTTTTTCGGTACTCCCAATACTACAAAGAAGTCGGGTCCTCGGAAATCTTCATTCTTTACTTGTGCCAAGCTGTAGTAGACAAACATATTGCCCCCGACATAGCCATCATCACGACTTGCTAACCAAATAAATAAAGTATCAATAAGCATGTCCATTTGGACTTTGTGCCGTTGTGTTTCCATTGGGATACCGTCGTCGCTTTTGAGTTCTGCTTGGGTTGGGGGCAGTGCCACGCTAGGTTCATCTAAGATAATTTTTGACATGGCTGTTGAGCTTGGCAGGTGAATTTCTGACTTTATATTAACGTCGTTGTAGTATTCGCATGTAAGCTGCACCAATCAAGAATCCTGCACCATGCACCCAATAAGCAAAGCTAGGTTGATTAATGCTGGTGGAAATGTTTAAACTACCGATGCCGTAAAAAAGTTGTTGTGCAAACCACCAAAATAGATAGAAAATTGCTGGTATTTGAACGGGGATATAGACAATCAGCAGGGGCAAAACTGAGTAGATTTTCGCTTTGGAAAATTTTACCAGATATGCGCCTAAAACGGATGCGATCGCACCATTCGCCCCAATCAATGATACGCTCAAACTCGGTTCGGCGATAATTTCTATCACCCCAGTCAATATCCCAGAAGCCAAATAAAATGCTAGATAGCGTCTAGCCCCGAAAATGTTTTCTACAGTCTTCCCAAAAACCCATAAAAATATTAAATTGCCTAATATTTGACTAAAACTGCCGTGTATAAACATACTTAGTAGTAGTGAAGTGGAACGCAGCACCACTACTATCCAAGCTGCGGGATTACCGGTTAATGCTTGCATAGTCGCCTCACTAATTTGTGCCGGAATCACCCCCCAATTGTTGATAAAGGAGCCTAATTCACCAGTCAGTTCTAATTTTAATTCCCATAAGAATAAAGCCATGTTAATGCCAATCAGCCAGGAATTAACAATCGGCTTTGTGCGCGTATAAATGTTATCGCTAATAGGAATCATACGGATTTGAGATTTGAGATTTGAGATTTTAAATTAATATTTCCCCCCATCCCCCCCTCGTCCCCTCCCCCCCTCCATCCGGTTCCCCTGTGGCAAGATTGGAATCAGATAGTATCGCACTGGAAATGGCAAGGCAAATGCTGGGAAACACACTTGTTGGACGATACCAAATTATTAAACATTTGGGAGGTGGTGGATTTGGGGAAACTTTTGTTGCCTGTGACACTCAATTACCAGGTTTACCTCAATGTGTTGTCAAAAAACTCAAACCTCAGTCAAATGACCCAGTATCTTTGCAAACAGCTAGACGTTTATTCGATACGGAAGCTCAAGTTCTCTATAAGTTGGGTACTCACGATCGCATTCCCCAACTTTTAGCTTACTTTGAGGAAAATGAAGAATTTTATCTCGTTCAAGAATTTATCGAAGGTCATGACCTTAGTCAAGAGTTAACATCAGAAAAAACTCTCACTCAAGCGGAAGTTATTTCTCTTTTAGAAGAAGTATTAGAAATCTTAGAGTTTGTCCATCAACAAAAGGTTATTCATCGCGATGTTAATCCGCGAAATATACTCAGACGACAGCTAGATAATAAGTTAATTTTAATCGACTTTGGAGCCGTTAAAGAAATTACTACTCAAGTAATTAATCTGCAAATCAAAACCAAATCTACAGTTGCTATCGGAACTCCCGGATATATGCCTAGTGAACAAGCTCAAGGTACTCCAAAATATAGTAGTGATATTTATGCTTTGGGGATAATTGCTATTCAAGCATTAACAGGTTTATCATCTGAGCAAATTGAAAAAGATGTAGAAACAAATGAAATTATCTGGCAAAATCATATTTCGGCAATGCCAGAGTTAGCAAATTTTATCGATAAAATGGTGCGTTATGACTTTCGACAACGCTATGCTTCGGCAACTTTAGCATTACAAACACTCAAAGATTTACATAAGTCACAATCTAAGACAGTTACATTAAATTTTTCTCCGATAAAAAATCAAATAAGCAAAGTCAACCAAAAACAAAAAAATATCTTTATAAAATCTTTAATCGGGTTAAGTTTAATCGGGATAAGTATTGGAGCTTCTCTAGCGATTGTTCATAAAATTAATTCCCAGAATGCTCTAGAGTTATATAATCAAGCAAATACGCTTTATGATTTGCAACGCTATCAAGATGCTTTATCTGTGTATGAAAAAGCAGTTGATATTAAACCAAAATATGCTCAAGGGTGGAATGGTCAAGGAAAAACTCTGTATGAGTTAAAGCAATATAAAGAAGCTTTGACAGCATACGATAAGGCAATTCAAATTAAACCAGATTATTTAGATGCTTGGAGTGGACGAGGTTTTGTTTTGGGTAAGTTGCAGCGTTATACTGAAGCGATCGCTTCTTTTGACAAAGCTTTACAATTAGAAAACAATCACTCAGATGTCTGGAATGCTAAAGGTGAAGCGTTAAGTAATTTAACACAATATGACAATGCTATTAAAGCTTATGATAAAGCCATTGAATTCAAAGCAGATTATTCAGAAGCGTGGTATAATAAAGGACTTGCGTTACATAATTTAAAACGATATCAAGAGGCTATTACCGCATACGACAAAGCTGTAGAATTAAAACCAGATTACTCGATAGCTTGGTATAACCGGGGCAATGCGCTAGTTAATCTACAACGCTATCAAGATGCATTTACAGCTTATGATAAAGCTGTGCAATATAAAGATAATTATTACCAAGCTTGGTTATCTAGAGGCAATATGCTGATTAACTTGCAACGCTATCTAGAAGCAATTGAATCTTTAAATCAAGTTATTAAATACAATCGCAACAGCTATCAAGCATGGTTTAATCGGGGTTGGGCACTTCATAAAATGCAACGTTATGATGATGCTGTAACATCTTATAATAAAGCAATAGAAATTAAACGCAACGATTATCAAGTTTGGTACAATCTGGGAAATTCGCTATTTAATTTAAAGAAATACCAAGAAGCGATCGCATCTTATAATAGAGCAGTTCGTTACAAAGCTGATTCTTACGAAACTTGGTATAGTCGAGGCAATGCGTTATATAATTTGAAACGATATCAAGATGCGATCGCTTCATATGAACAAGCGATTAAATTTAAGCCAGATTACAAGGAAGCTATTGATGCTCGGAATGTAACTCAAAGTATATTGCAAGCGGAGAAATCTAAACTTCCGGTTATTCCTAATTTTTAATACAGCAAAAGTTGGGAGTTGGGAGTTGGGAGTTTGGAGTTTAGAGTTTGGAGTGAGGAGTGAGGAGTTAGGAGTTAGGAGTTGGGAGTTGGGAGTTTGGAGTTTGGAGTGAGGAGTGAGGAGTTGGGAGTTAGGAGTTTGGAGTTTGGAGTCATCCCTTATCCCCTTGTCCCCTTGTCCCCCTTGTCCCCCTTGTCCCCTTGTCCCCCTTGTCCCCTTGTCCCCTTGTCCCCC
>NZ_JAOWRF010000211.1 GCF_025753815.1 Plectonema radiosum NIES-515
CCTCCCCCAACTACAGGCTGGCAAACGCTAAAATGGTTGCTACAGTTAAATTTCATTCACCGATTCATGTTCACAATCGACTTAACCTTAAGAAATACGCCTTTCCCCGTATCAGTACAACGTAAAACATCTGAGGATGCTGAAGCTGTTTACCAATTGATTTTGGCAGCGATGCGCTCTGGCAACCCTGATATTGTGGAATTAATATGTGAAGGCAAGACAGAGAAAAAAATTGCCGTCCGTGCTAGTGAAATTTCTGGGGTACAAATATCTCAGAAAGATGGTGTAGCTGCTGGTGGTGCTAGACCACCTGGTTTCTTTGCCCTAGCGTCTGAGTAAGCCATCGGTGGTATAAAAATGGCGGAACTGGGCATTGAGGTCAAGGATTTAAATTTCAGTTGGACTAATGGAGAGAAAGTTATCAAATCTTGCTCTCTAGAAGTACCTCTTGGTGAATTTTGGATGCTTTTGGGTACTAATGGCAGCGGCAAATCAACTTTGCTCAGATTACTTGCGGGATTATTAGCACCTCAGTCTGGAGAAATTCGGGTTTTGCATCCCGTTGGCTTTGTCTTCCAAAATCCGGATCATCAATTGGTGATGCCAACTGTTGGTGCAGATGTGGCTTTTGGACTGGTGGAAGAAAAATTGCCGCTAAAAATAGTCAGAGCAAGGGTTGAGGAAGCGTTGGGGGCAGTGAATTTGCTTTCACTGCAACGACGCCCCATCTATGCTTTGAGTGGTGGACAGAAGCAGCGAGTGGCAATTGCTGGTGCGATCGCTCGTCGCTGTGAGGTCTTACTATTAGATGAACCTACTGCTTTACTCGATCCAGATAGCCAACTGGACTTGGTAGCTCAAGTACGTCGTTTAGTCAAAAGTCGGAATATGACGGCTCTTTGGGTAACGCATCGCCTAGACGAGTTAAATTACTGTGATGGCGCTTTCTTACTAGAAAAAGGCTCTCTAGTTGATCAAGGTGAAGCTTCACGCTTGAAACAACGTTTGATGGAGGTACACAACGAAGCCTCTTAATATTTACTTGTCCAGCTTTCTTTTATCCCAAGCTAATAATTAATCAATTAGGAATTACAAACAACTGCAACGCGCCTTTTAAAAGGCGCGTTTTCAGTTTATAGAGCAACTTTACACAACTCCAGTACATTTTTTGTTTTCTGTAATATAGTGTTACAACCAGTGCTTCAATTACTATAAAAGTTATGAATGAATTTTGTTAACTCTAGATAATTGTGATTAAAAACCATGCCCCCCTCCTTACTTCCAGCCGTTTTGTTAGTGGACGGCTACAATATAATTGGCGCTTGGCATTGCCTGAAAAAAACCCGTGACCATGTTGGATTAGAGGCAGCACGCGGCGAATTGATTGAAACTTTAATCAGTTACACTGCTTTTGAGGGTTATGAGACTCAAATCGTGTTTGATGCCCAATATCAAAATTCCTCTAGCAATAAAGAAATTATTACAGAGCTTTTATCAGTTCATTACACTGATTTTGGACAGACTGCTGACACGTACATCGAAAAAACCTGTGCGTCTTTGCGCTCTTCATTAGCACAGTCTCTGATTTCTCGCGTAATTGTTGCCACATCAGACCGGGCACAACAGCTGATGATACTAGGTTATGGTGCCCAATGGATGTCCGCTCAAAAACTATGTTGGGAAGTGGAAGCCACTGTGTGTCGATCGCGGCAAAAGTATCAAACAAGAAAACAACCTAAAACTAGATTTCTCGCAAATTCTATCGATCCCAAAGCGCGGCAGCGTCTGGCGCAATTGCGAATGGGAGTAAATTAAATATTAAGATTAATTTATCGCCAAGTTACCTCTGTCATTGGGTTTGGATGGAAAGGATTATGGACTCTAAGTATCTTGGAAAAAGTTTTTTGGAAAAATTTTCGCTCAGGTACTTGCCAAATCCTATCTTTACCCTTAACATAAGAAATTGTGATCCTCAGTAGCTCAGTGGTAGAGCGATCGACTGTTAATCGATTGGTCGCTGGTTCGAATCCGGCCTGGGGAGTTAAAAAAGTTAGGAGTTAGGAGTGATGAGTTAGGAGTTGCTAACTTATAGCTTCTGAGTAAATGCATGTTCCAGAATACGCTTACTGAATACGAGACAGGCAAGTGGGTAAAGTTATGGTTGCTTGATTCATCGGTAACGTTTCTGAATCATGGTTCGTTTGGTGCTTGTCCTAAGGCTGTGCTGTCAGGGCAGCAACGATTGCGGGAGCAGTTAGAACAAGAACCACTGCGATTTTTTGGCAGGGAGTGGGAAAAGTTGCTGGATGAGGCAAGGAGGAAACTAGCGGAATTTGTGGGTGCGGATGCCGAAAATTTGGTATTTGTTCCAAATGCGACGACTGGTGTAAATTCTGTGTTGCGATCGCTTGTCTTTCATCCAGAAGATGAAATTCTCACAACTAACCATGAATATAACGCTTGCCGTAATGCTTTAGATTTTGTCGCTAGTCGCACTGGGGCGCGGGTGGTGGTGGCAAAAATTCCTTTTCCTTTAGAATCCTCAGAACAAATTTTATCAGCGGTAATTGAGCGAGTTTCACCCAAAACACGATTAGCACTTTTGGATCATGTTACCAGCCAGACTGGGTTAATCTTCCCGATTCAGCAGTTGGTGAAACAGTTGCAACAGCGCGGTGTGGATACGCTTGTAGATGGTGCCCACGCGCTGGGAATGCAACATTTAAATTTATCAGAAATTGGGGCGACTTATTACACCGGGAATTGCCATAAATGGCTGTGTGCACCAAAAGGTGCGGCGTTTTTGTATGTACAACCCCATAAACAGTTAGAAATTCGTCCGTTGACAATTAGCCACGGTGCAAATTCACCACGAACTGATAAATCACGCTTTCAGTTGGAATTTGATTGGATGGGTACAGACGATCCTACAGCTTATATGTGCGTACCGGAAGCGATCGCTTTTATGGGTTCTCTGTTACCTGGTGGGTGGAGTGAATTAAGACAGCGAAATCATCAGCTAGCATTGCAGGCAAGACAGCTACTTTGTGAAGCGTTGAACGTGTCGGTGCCATGTCCAGATGAGATGATTGGTTCTATGGCAGTTGTTCCTATGCCTACTGTGTTGGAAAGTCGCAATTTTATGTCTTTGCACGATGAATTATTTGATAGATTTGGGATTCAAGTGCAAGTGGTTCCCTGGCAGGAAAAACCGAAGTTACTGGTAAGGGTTTCGGCGCAAATTTACAATACACTGGAACAGTACGAGTATTTGGGAAAGGCGTTGAAAGAGTTAATTCTTAAAAATGTTAATTAACTGTTGTTATATCGTGGGAGCGCAAATCACACATACGCTCTGAGACGTTCCACACAGAAACGTCTCTAGGACGGTAGGTAGGTTTTTATTGCTGTTAATTAAACAGATATGATATTAAATACCTATAAACCTAGTAGTTGTAGGATTGCTTGCACTGTACCTAATACTAACTCAAACTGAGTAGATAGTTAATGAAAGTATACATTTGACTATGCAAAAAGTAACTATGATTCAACCAATCTACCCTATAAGTAGAATTGTTTAAATGCTTCGGATGGAAACATGAGAGTTTGGCTTGCCTGCTTTTTCGTGCTGTTTGCCCTAGCAAAATTGTTTGATTGGGTGCAAGAACTTTCTCTACCGCTGCCAATCTATATTTTAGGTGGGGCTTTTTTAGCCGTTGCTTCTAACTACGATAAGATTGTCGGCTCTTACTTCAGCGATGCTATTAGTGAAGCGCTACCTGAACAACCGCAGGTAGATTCATCTTCTGTCGAAAAAGTCAATACATCGTTATGAAAAAATAATTATACAGGGATGGTGAATTACCTCAGAAACAGATAAAGTACTATAAGTTGATCGAGACAGTGTATTATCACGCGAAAACGCCAAAAAAGTAAGCGATGACCTGAGTGGAAGCGGATAAGTAACGAGTGAGTAGTTACAACATGCGGCTCAAGGCTATAAATCGGTGTTCAATTTACTTGAAATAATTACACAGAAAAGTTAATTTACTAACCTGTGAGTCATGAATTCAACACTCGGTCGTTTGGGTGAAGTTGCCACACTGTTTTTCAAATTGGGTATCATCGGTTTCGGGGGTCCGGTTGCTCATATCGCGATGATTGAAGATGAGGTAGTTAAGCGGCGCCAGTGGATGACACGAGAGCATTTTCTGGACTTAGTTGGAGCAACAAATTTGATTCCGGGTCCGAATTCTACAGAAATGGCAATTCATGTAGGATATGTCTACGCGGGATGGTTGGGACTGATTGTTGCGGGTGTTTGTTTTATTTTACCTGCGGTGTTAATTACAGGCGTATTTGCCTGGATTTATGTTAGCTATGGCAATTTGCCCCAAGTCGCTCCTTTATTGTATGGAATTAAGCCTGCTGTTTTAGCGGTGATTTTGGATGCGCTTTGGCGTTTGGGAAAAAAAGCTGTAAAAAGTAGTCAAATGTTGGCGATCGCCTTGGGTGTAGTAGTCTTATTATTGGTGTTGAAACTCTCGGAAGTGATTGCCCTATTAATTGGGGGTATCTTAGGTATGATTTGGTTGCGTAGTGGCGATCGCAATAATACCCCACCAAACACAGCAAACTTTATCATTGCTAATTTAACTTCTTGTGCGGCTTTTAAAACAACAGCTTCTTGTGCGGCAACTAGTGCACATACAATAGCAAACGTCTCTTTGTGGAAATTAGGTTTATTTTTCCTGAAAGTCGGTAGTGTGTTATTTGGCGGTGGTTTTGTGTTGGTAGCGTTTCTCGAAGGTGGATTGGTTCAGGAATACGGCTGGTTAACGCAACAGCAGTTGCTCGATGCCATCGCGATCGGTCAATTTACCCCAGGACCAGTTCTTTCTACCGCTACCTTTATCGGTTACATCATTGCAGGTGTTCAAGGTGCAATTGTCGCTACGGTGGGAATTTTTCTGCCGTCGTTTTTTTTCACGGCTATTCTTAATCCCCTTGTTCCTCGCTTACGCACATCTTTATGGACAAGTGCCTTTCTTGATGCGGTGAATGTCAGTGCTGTGGCATTGATGGTTGTTGTCAGCTTGGAATTAGCAGCAGCGACTTTAATCGCAAAAACTGCGTATAAAGTGGACTTTTTAGCTGTGGCGATCGCTATTATCTCAGCCGTTTTGCTGATTCGCTTCCGCATCAATGCTGCATGGTTAGTTTTCGGTGGTGCTTTCATCGGATGGGTAGCTTCGCTTTTAGGTTACACTCCTTGATCCCCAGAGCGAATATGAACAGTTTCAACTGTTTGATTGAAGCGTGAATCTCCGTCCTTTAAGGACAAAGAGGATGTTAACTATTTAAATTACGATTGCTTCGGACATTTGATAAGTAATCAACTTCATATGGTATGATGACTCTGAGATTAGAAGTTGGTTAAATTATCAGCCGCTTTGCGATCGCACAAGGATTAAGACGATATAGGGGTTCTCACTCCCATGAGATAGATAAAAACGCTGATCTAGCAATAGCTTTAGTCCCAAAAACTGCACTTTTTCAGAGCAGGAAATGCGGTAGTATATGAGCTAGCCCATTAATATCCTGTCGTCTGCCCTCTGTCTTTCTTTGTCAGGTCAGAAACCTCAAATAAAAATATTACATCAATTGTCAACTCAAATAATGAATAATTTCTCTTTAGTTCCAAATATCATCGCAGAGGTTACACAGAATTTGCCTTCAATGCCGCTTACGAGTCCTTGGAAGACGTTAGTAATGAATGCAATTGTAATCCTTGTATTGTATATTTTTATCTTTTACATTCTTCGCTTCTGGTTTCGTCGATTCCGCTCAGATGCAGCGATTATGGCGCTGAATGTCTCGAAAATCCCCGCCTTAATTGTTAGTATTCTTCTCAGCCTAAAACTCTTTTTCGTGTCACTAGGAACAAGCCAGTTGCTGGCACAGGTTCAGAAAAGTTTCTCTGCAATCATCATCCTTACAGTAACTTTCTGGCTAGTTCGTTTTATGACCGAAGTAGTTGTCTACTATCTAGTGGATTTTGCCGAGAAAAGTGAGGCGCAGTGGGATGATGTCTTTGTACCACTGCTGCAAAATGTCTTGCCAGTGATTATCTACATAACTGGAGGGTTATTCTCTCTTCAAGCTTTTGGTGTCGATTTGACTGGATTGTGGGTTGCTCTGGGAGGAGCAGCCTTTATTCTCGGTTTTGCCTTAAAAGATATCTTGGGTAATTTTTTTGCTGGTTTGGTGTTATTGATTGATTCTCCGTTCCGTTTTGGTGATGTGGTGATTCTAGGGAGTGGAAAACAAGCAATCATCAAGAAAGTTGGGTTACGGTTGACTACTTTTTATGTAATTGATCAACACTGCGATTTATATGTACCCAACAATTCAATTCAAAGTGAATCGATTCTTAACTTAAGTCGTCCCACAGCCCATTACTACTACACCCTTTCCTTTCCTGTAAAGAGTGATGCCGATCCATCTCGTGTGATTCAACTGATGCAGTCAGTCATTCTTGCTCATCCGGATACCTTAGGCAATGTGGATCACAAGCTTCAAATGCTGAATGAATATTTTGGAATGTCGGAGGAACCGACTAAAGCACTTGAAAAGCGAGAGGCTGGGCAGTTGCGATTGTTGGCTGAGAAGGAGGTCAATGCTCTGTTAGCAAAGGTGGAACAAGGATTTGATGATCTTTCAGATAAAATTGCTCGCATGGAAGATGGAGGTTTAGATAAAGAAGAGATTAGAAACCTTCAACGGGTTTTTATGGATGTTTGTCAAATGATTGGGATGGAGGTATTATCTGACCGCTTAGTTAGGAGCAAACGTGTGTGGTTGGAGGAATCCCCCCAAGCAATTGCTGCCGAGGGAGCGCTGATTGGTTTAATCCGCTGTTGGTATCAATCTTGGTTAAAAGATCCAGATTTGCTCCATGAGGATCGAGTTCAGCTACCGAAGTATTGGGAGCAAAAGATTAATCTGCTCAAGATCAAAATGAATAAACTTTTTGTGAGAGTGAATAAAACTTCATCAGACGATACTCGCTTGGATGATGCCATGACATCTCTACGGATGTGGATGCAAGAAAATTTCAAAACTACCCGCAACGAATGGCAAGAACCTAAAATTTGGGTTAGCGAAGTTCAGCAATCAGAGCGAAATTTTAGCGTTAAGTTCTACGTGGACGATATTACCTTAGAACACTGCGAACGGGGCGTGCGAATTAAGAGTGAAGTCAATCGAGAACTGACCTGGCAATTGAGACGGTCTTACCTTTCTTTGTAGGTTCAACATCGCCTTTACCGGTTAATTAGTTATTATGGGCGTGCATCTGTGCAAAAAGTTGAAAACGCTCTCCCCCTGCACTATGAAGCCCCCAAGCTGCGGTCTGAATAACAACGCTCTCCCCCGTCTTTAAAGACGGGGTTTATCCCTATAAGTCTTTAACCGGGGTTGATCCAAACCAGTTATGTATGCGTTTTCCGCAAATGTCCACTAAATCAGCGATTAGAGGTATAGCGATCGCTGTCGCAAAAATACCAAATTCATCAAGAGATTGCCTTGCCTAGCCATGACCCTAGTAAAAGGTCGTACTGTGTAAGCATAAAGGTAATATAGAGGCAGACCGACATGACTATTGAAACAGCCACGAAATATTACATAGCCAATAAGCCAGTACGCCATAAAATATTAGGAGAAATGTTCATTGTCGATTTGTACCCGTCTAGAGTTGGCAGCGTGCGGGTAAAACTTGCCAACGGTGTAGAGATGGATTGCCAGCTAGAGTTTCTAGACCCTGTGTAATACTCAGGGCAAACGGATCTAAATTTGCTTTAACTCACCTGTTGCATCAAGCTCCAACACCAGATATTACTGTATTAAAAACACGCTTTATCTACGTGATTTAGGTCAAGTTAAGGGTTTCTTAGCTTGCCTAATCGCGGGCTTTGTTAGTATAGTCCCAGGCTAAAGCGTCTGAGGGCAAAGACGATGACAGATAAAATTATTCAACAACAAATCGCGTATTACCGTGCCAGGGCAAAGGAATATGATGAGTGGTTTTATCGGCTTGGTCGCTACGATCGCGGTGAAGAATTCAACCAGCGCTGGTTTGACGAAGTTGCTGTTGTCAAAGCCGCATTATATCAACTTCAAGCCGCAGAGAACATCTTAGAATTAGCCTGTGGAACAGGTATCTGGACGCAAGAACTTGTAAAGATTGGCAAGAAAATTACTGCGATTGACGCTTCAGAGGAAGTAATTGAAATTAATCGCCAAAAGTTACTTTCATTTCCTGTGAAATATCACCAACTTGATTTATTCACATGGGAACCGGACATTGAATATGATTTGGTATTTTTTGCTTTTTGGCTTTCTCATGTACCACCAGCATTACTTGATTTGTTTTTGAGAAAAGTTTATAATTCTGTTCGCGTTGGCGGACAAGTTTTTTTGGTAGACTCACGCTTTGAGCCTACATCTACAGCCAAGAATCATATCTTTGAATCCGACAAAAACATTTATCAAACCCGGAAGTTAAATAATGATGAAGAATTTCAGATAGTCAAGATTTTTTATCAGCCTGATGAACTTTATAACAAGTTGCTAAAAGTTGGATTTAAGGCTGATATCAAGGTAACGAACAACTATTTTATTTACGCTAATGGAACAAAAATTTAGGTATAAATTAAAATACTTACTTTAAAGGTATCAGTTTTGACCAAAATTATTCATGATAAAACTTCATATTTTTTTACAAACGATTTATTATATTTATCCGTCAGCTATGATCTACAAAGATATATTTGACAAGCAAGGTTTAAAATAATTTTTTCCCATAAAATTATTGATGAGTTGCATTATTTAAGCAACATTTGAGAAATGAAAATACATAAATATCAGCAAAAAATACTACAAAAGCTTAAGTGGACAATTGGAATATTTTTTGCTGTATTATTGGGTATCATTCTATCCATTCAGCAAGTTTTATCGCAGCAGCCAGTAGTTTTGAACTTGTTGATGACGGCACCCGATGCCCAACCTTGGAAAATAGGCATTGTCAAAGACTTTGAAGCGAAAAATCCGGGAATTCGGATCAATGTTATTGAAGGACCCAATGCCACAAATTTGCTTGAAGACCTTTATACTTCGGCTTTTATTTTGGGTGACTCTCCTTATGACCTAGTAAATATGGATGTCATTTGGACACCGAAATTTGCAGCGGCTGGATGGTTGCTTTCTTTGAGCGATCGCATCACAAAAGAAGAATTAGCCGCATTTTCTAGAAAAGATGTAGAAGCCGGAATTATCGAGGGCAAATTATATCGAATTCCCATGCGAAGTGATGTGGGAGTACTCTATTATCGGCAAGACTTACTCAAACAAGCAGGATTTCAACCACCAGAAACCATTGCAGATTTGCTGAAAATTTCTCAAGCGCTGAAAAAACAGGGCAAAACTAATTGGGGTTATCTTTGGCAAGGTCGGCAATATGAAGGTGCTGTAGCGATGTTTGTCGAAGTTTTAGAAGGGTTTGGGGGATTTTGGGTAAATCCGAATACGTTAGAAGTTGGACTGGATCGACCAGAAACATTAAAAGCGATCGCCTTTCTCAAACAAACAACTCAAGAAGGCATTTCTCCACCTGGAGTCACAACATACATCGAAGAAGATACAAGGCGAATTTTTCAAAGTGGTCAAGCCGCATTTTTACGCAGTTGGCCCTATGTTTGGTCTTTAGCAAACGCCAAAAATTCGCCAATTCAAGGCAAAATCGGCATTAAATCAATGGTTGGTATTGACAAAAAAAATGGCGCAGCTTGTTTAGGTGGTTGGGGTTTAGGAATTAGCAAATCATCAAAACATCCCGAAGAAGCTTGGAAAGCAATTAAATATTTTACAAGCGAAGAAGCACAGCGGCGATTTATTTTGAACGCCGGTTTTGTCCCCAGCCGACGCGCATTATTTACAGACCCAGAAATTATCGCCAAATATCCCCACTACCCCAAATTATTAGAAATAGTTGATAAAGCAGTTTTACGTCCACCTATAGCCCAATATGCCCAAGCCTCAGACATTTTGCAACGTTATTTAAGTGCCACTTTAACAAATAGCATGACTCCGGAAAACGCCATGAAAGCCGCTGCAAATGAAACACGGAGATTGTTGAAATAGATAGTGGATAGTGGATAACTGTTGACTGTCAACCAACAACTAACAACCAACAATTAACAAATATGCAAACAATTCGAGGTAGAGAACAACGCACAGCATTAATTTTATTATTGCCCGCTTTCTTAATGCTATTGTTTGTTTTTGGCTACCCGATCGCTCGTGCTTTTTGGTTAAGTTTGTTTACTCAAAATTTGGGAACGAAACTGCAACCTGTCTTTTCTGGCTTTGACAATTACGCACGAATGGTGGGAGATGGTCGTTTTTGGCAAAGTTTTTGGACAACTTCAATATTTACTACAGTAACCGTGTTTCTAGAATTAATTCTCGGAATGGGTGTTGCTTTGATTCTCAACCAGCCTTTTTTGGGACGCGGTGTAGTGCGAACCATCGCGATTTTACCTTGGGCTTTGCCAACAGCGCTGATTGGTTTAGCTTGGACGTGGATTTTTAACGACCAGTTTGGTGTTGTCAATGATATTTTGCGGCGATTGAATTTAATTCAAGTTGATATAAACTGGTTGGGAGAACCAACATTGGCAATGATAGCGGTAATAGTTGCTGATATTTGGAAAACTACGCCTTTTATTAGTATTCTACTATTAGCTAGTTTGCAGTCAATTTCATCAGATTTGTATGAGGCTCATGCCATAGATGGTGCGACATCTTGGCAAAGTTTTCGGCAAATTACGCTACCGCTGTTGATACCGCAAATTCTCATCGCTACGTTATTTAGGTTTGCTCAAGCTTTTGGTGTATTCGATTTGATTGCGGTGATGACTGGGGGTGGTCCTGGGGGTGCAACCGAAGTCGTATCGTTGTATATTTATTCTACCATTATGCGCTACTTAGATTTTGGTTATGGTGCGGCGTTGGTAGTATCTACTTTCAGTTTGTTAATTTTTATGGTGGCGATCGCACTTTTTTTTCTCAACAAATATCGGAAGTAGGGACGCTTGGACTGTCTAAGAGATATTTTTATTCCTATAGAAAATCTAAAATCCAAAATTGCTATGGCTGTAATTCCTGAAGTAACTCCCACGACTCCCAAACCTACAACTAAAGTAAAGAATCCTAGAAAAAATATCTTGCTTTGGATAGCGATCGCTTGTGTGGTAATCTTCTGTTTAGCACCTGTAATGTGGCAATTGTTGACTTCATTTAAGGTAAATCAAGATATTTCCCAAGTTCCCACCGTTTACTTTCCGACTCGCATCACCCTCAATCACTACACAGAATTATTTACTCGCCGTCCGTTTTGGCGCTACATTTTAAATAGCGCTTTCGTCTCGATTATTTCTACCGCTTTCTCTCTAATCTTCGGCGCACCTGCTGCTTACGCATTAGCAAGATTGCGTCCTTGGGGTGGAAAATTAATTATAGCGAGTATTCTGATTATCACCTTATTTCCGGGAATTTTATTATTTTTGGGGCTGTTAGAAATTATTCAAAAGCTACACTTGGGGAATAATTATTTAGCTTTAATTATTCCCTACACCGCAATTAATTTACCTTTAACAATTTTAGTATTACGTAGCTTCTTTGAACAATTACCAAAAGACTTAGAAGATTCGGCAAAGGTAGATGGTTATAATACCTTAGAAATGCTCTTACAAATTTTATTACCAATGACAATTCCCGCTTTAGTCACAACAGGAATTCTCACCTTTATATTTGCTTGGAATGAGTTTATCTTTGCCCTGACATTTATTACTCGTGAAGAGATGAAAACAATTCCCGTAGCCGCAGCGCAATTAGGTGGTGCAACCCAATTTGAAATTCCCTATGGTCCGATCGCCGCAGCAACAATTGTCGGGACATTGCCTTTAGTTTTACTTGTTTTGTTCTTCCAACGCAAGATTATTCAAGGTCTAACAGCTGGTGCTGTTAAGGGATAGAGTTAAAAGTTAGGAGGAGCGGAAGAACCGGAATTAGGTAGAGACGTGACGCCGGAACGTCTGTACGGTAGGCGCGGAGTTAATAATTATAAAGTATAAATCAGAAATTTTCCCCCAAATTTTATCAAGATTAATTTAAAACTATTAATTACTCACTCCTAACTTTATTTAACTCCTCACTCCTAACTCCTAACTCCAAACTCCAAACTCCTAACTCCAAACTCCTAACTCCTAACTCCTAACTCCTAACTCCAAACTCCTAACTCCAAACTCCTAACTCCTAACTCCAAACTCCTCACTCCTAACTCCTCACTCCTAACTCCTAACTCCTCACTCCTAACTGCTAACTCCGCTCCTCCGCTCCTCCTAACTAAATAAAATCATGGCAAAACTTGAACTAAAAAATTTAAATAAGACCTATAACCCGAAAGTTATTCCAGTTAAAGACATTAGCTTAACTGTCGATGACAATGAATTTCTGACTTTACTTGGTCCGAGTGGTTGTGGAAAATCGACGACGCTGCGGATGATAGCGGGGTTGGAAGAACCTACCGAGGGTCGAATTTTGCTTGGTAGTGAAGATATTACATGGAAACGACCAGGCGATCGCAATATGGCAATGGTCTTTCAAAGCTACGCGCTTTATCCTCACATGACCGTCTTTGAAAACCTTGCCTCTGGACTAAAGCTGAAAAAAACACCCCGATCCGAAATTCAACAGCGGGTCACAGAAGTATCTCAACTTTTAGGATTAGAAGAATTATTACAACGCAAACCTGGTCAATTATCAGGGGGACAACGGCAGCGAGTTGCAGTCGGACGAGCGCTGGTGCGTCGCGCTCAAGCGTATTTATTAGATGAACCGCTGAGTAATTTGGATGCGCTACTCCGCGAAAGAGTCCGCGCAGATATCAAGCAAATATTCGCCGCTCAAAAAGCCCCGGTAATTTATGTTACTCACGACCAAACAGAAGCGATGACGCTTTCCACGAAAGTCGCAGTTTTAAACAATGGTTATGTGCAGCAACTCGACCCCCCAGAACGCATCTATAACCATCCGGCTAACTTATTTGTGGCTGGATTTGTTGGCAGTCCACAAATGAATTTGCTGACATTGCCTTGTCAAGAAGGTTACGCAATATTAGGGAACTTTCGCGTAAATTTACCACATATACCGACAGTTCCACCGCAAATTGTCCTCGGTATCCGTCCAGAAAACGTCCGCATTGCCCGACCAGAAGATACACAAACGATTCAAGGTCGAGTTTATCTAGTGGAAAACTTAGGTATGCACAATTTGGTCAGCGTGCGTGTTGCCAGTTACCAGACAGAATCGCCAACTGTACGTGCTTTGTTACCTACAGACCAAAATTGGAGTGATGCCGAAATTACACTAGCTCTACCGCCACAGAATATCCACTGGTTTGATGTTCAGTCGGGGGATGCATTTGGCTAAGTTAATCAAAGCAACTTTGATTAATTAAAATAGGTGAACTTGGAGCCAACAGTAGAGCAATTAAGTCTAAAAACTGAGGAGAGCTATTTTTTCCAAGGTAGCTTAGTACCCATCTCAGTTAGCGCCGAGAAGACGAGATACAAGACGAGTACACCAATACTAATAATAAAAATAAGTAGGTCTTTATTCATTAGAATATGCTATTCCTAAATGAATTGTAAAAATTAATATTTTGCAATATAGAAATGTTTAAACGGTAAATTTAACGAATGATTAATGGTGATGAAATAAGCCTGCGGTGATTATTTTTAAATTATTTTGCAGTTCTGACACAAGGCGCTTCATTATTGGAAGGAGGGTCAGCGTAAATTGCTAAAGTGCTATATTCGGGGCTACCCTCGCCATATATTACTCGAAATGCATACAACTTGGTTTTGCCTTGTTTTTCAGTAACTACTGTTAAAAGCGTATTACTAGTATTCGGTAATCCAGCAATTTTCAGCTTGGGAATTCGTCTAAGTTGAATTACATTCGCGGCTGAGTTTTTACAATCTCCCTGACTAACATTACGGTTTTGACCAAACTGCATACAGATCGGACCATCAAAATCTATAGTTACCTGTGAAGGGTCGTTTAACCAAACTTTCTTAATTATTTCTCCAGCTTGAATAAAACTTAAGTTTGTTCCTTGTTGATACCAAATATCGATCTGAGGTGTTGCTCCCCCCAAACCCTGTGCTTGGCAAGAAAACATCGAACGAAGAACGGCATTATTAGCTAAAACACGACCTGCAACTAATAAAATTGCAGTTGAAAAAATCAAGGTAGCCAGATGTAATAAATAAGATTTATCTGGAGTATTTCCTTGTGATGTCTCGTTTTTCATGGCTGCAAAGATTGAAATAGATAAATAGTTCAAGCAAATTAAATGCGGGCGTTATTAAATGATATCATGTCATGCATTAATAAAAACACCTTAACCCTTCTAGAAACGTTCCGCCGAATTAGTAAAGACGTTCCGCCGGAACGTCTCTACCAGAGATTAGGTATTTCATGTCTTAATTCAGCAACGCCGAAATTTTTAATGTTTCATTCTCAAAATTATAAATCTTAAAACTGTGTTGTTTGATTGATATATACTTCAATTTCTTTGCCTGCGGGCAGAAACCAAACGTTAGTGCGTTGCGCCAGTCTTTTAGAGATATTTTGTTGATTGCGTTGGGAAATTTGTTGAGCTATATTAGTCGCACCACCTTCCAAAACGCCGGCTAAGATGTTGCGTCTGGTGTCGGTGGTTTGAAAACAATTATTAGTAACAATATTAGTTCCATTAGTAGTAGTATTATTAGCAGTATTAGTACTATTATTGACGCACTGGATTCTGGTATCAGGACGATTAAATATCTCTGCTGCTTTACCAGCACCATTCAAGACGAATACTCCTACATCCGCTATCCCTACCCCAGACCCTCCTTGATTGGAATATTGGCTTGCGATGAGAGGTTTGCCTTGAGAAGCGCGAATTGTTATTGCATTTGGCGGTAAGCTTCTTTCGGTGAAGGTGTTATTATTTGGGAGAATAACTTTGACTACATCCAACTGTAGGAAGCCTTGCTCGGAAATAGAACGAACTTGAGCTAAGAACTCGGTTTTAGCAGGTAAAGCGATCGCACCATCCACGGATTTTAATGGTTCTTTCAAACGCACTACAAATACATCTTTGCCGCTTTGGTCTTTTTTATCATCCCTACTGGTTGACCTAGTAGTTTCCCCAAATACAGCGGTCGCAAATACAGCTTTTGCCTTAGTTCCTACAGCTACGGATTTCGCGGTCTGCTGTTTTGTTTGGCTGACCGCAGGGGTTGACTCTTCTTCTGGTTCGTCGTCTGGGTTGGTATTTGTTGCCTGTAACCGAGTATTATTTACAGGTACAGGTGTAGGTGTAGGTGTAAGTGTAGGTGTAGTTGCTTTAACACTATTTTCAGTGATAGTAACCATACCGTAGCTACCTAATTTTGCTAACTTTGCCCATTCCTCAAGCGGATCTGGTGTGGGTTTGGGAGTTGCTGTAACTATTGGCTGAGTGTTTGCTGCAACTATCGGCAAAGGTGATGGTAAAATTTTCGAGTTAGCAGGCTTTTGTGGAATAGGCTTTTGTAGAATAGGCTTTTGTGGAACAGAGGGTACCTTAACGACACGCTCAACAGTGACTACGCGAGGCACATAAACTGTTCGCACGGGTGTTGGTATCCTTTGCAGTGGTATCCTGACTGTATTGACAGAAGCTGATGGTTGTGGTTGTGAAACTGGTCGAGATGCAACCTGAGGAGAAGGCGTTGGTTTTTGAAGTCTCAGCTTTTGTTGTGCTGCTTTCACCGCTTCTGCTTGTTCAGTCAGGGCTAATTTAGTTTTTAAAGTCTCTAGTTCTGATTGTAGCTGTTGCGGGCGGGAATCGCTGATTGGTTGCGATCGCGTAGAAACAGAATTATTCTTTTTTGGCTGTTGCTTGCCAGTGTTCATTAGCTGCGACAAAAACACCCCAGCCACCAAAACTATACCCAAAGTACCAGCACCCACCAAGCCTAACTTAGCAAAGGGGTTAGATGAGAGAGATTCCTTAGTGCGAACTTCTTGAGGTTCAGACAAAGGTTGCAACGAAGAAGTTGATTCTTCTGCTGCTTCTTTGGTATTAGCTTCGGAAGATTCTTCTACCAAGCCAACCAATCTTGCCATCCGTGATTCCCAATCTAAAGTGTCCAATTCGGGTGGACTAACTAGATTTTGTGGCAAATTTTCTGAAGGAATTGAATATCGAGTCATATAGTAATTTTAAATTTAAAATTCAATAATGACATTATGGCAGGCACCTTCAGCGGTGAGTATAAATTCAACAAAGTGCGATTAGAACGAAAACTCCGCGTCCTTTTGCACTTAGCGATCGCGCTCCTCTGCGTTGAAAAACGCGCTCGGATTAATGCTCTTCTGTACTTAGTATAGTTTAACTGAAAATTTTATGAACATTTTTTATCTTGTATCTCACAGATATTATAGATTTTTAATCTAGCTTCACCAAGGCGATAAGCTGCCAAGTTCAAAGGTAACGGAGAGTTTGGTAGTGAAGCAGCTTGTTCATCAATTGCTCTCACTAAAATTATTTTATTAAACGAAACTGACTTTCCCAATCTATCAGAATTTGTAAAAATTATTTGATTAGCAAACATTTCCACTTTCCACTTTCCATCTTCTATTTTTGTGGGTTGAGAAATACTTTGTATAACCAATACATTTTCAGTTCCTTTACTTAAGTTTTCAGTGGGACTAATTTCTGATTGTAATTTTGGCTGTAATTCATTCGCTATTAGTTCAGAACTAACTTCCCAGACAGTTTTTGGCTGCTGTTGCTGCGACCAAGTAAGCATTAAGGTCATAGTTTCACCAACAAAGCGCCGAATTGTCTCTGGATGTCGCTCTAAATTCTGTTTGGGGTCTACTGTTATGGCATGTCCATCAGCAAGTTGCACTAAGCTTTGAGGTGTTAATCGTCGTTGTAACTGCTGCAACATAGACCAGTGGAAAAACAGTACTAGTAAAGTGAGCAGATGCAAACCAAATGTTGCGACGGCAAATAATGGTAGAATACCGCTTTTCTTATTTTCCGACTTAAGTATCTGCATTAATATTCTCCCAAATAATACAACGCAAAAACTCTCTCAAACTCTTATCCCTTCTCCTTACGGAGACGCTTCGCGAAGGCTTCCTTGGCGCCCTTGGCGGTTCGTTTTTCATTATCATAAATAAATTTAAATATTATTTAATAAAATTATCAGTTTTTTGTCTATTCCCGCATACATTTATATCTTGATTCTGGTTATTGTATTCATCGATTAAACATAAGTTACGAATTTCGTAAATTTCTAGTTGATCGGCGCGGACGCTATAAATTGCTTTTTGCAGAACAGTGGTATTATCAACTTGTGGATAAGCAAAAGAATCTACCGCACGGACAAGTAAATCTTTATTAAAAGGAGTTACTATTGTTCTATTGTCAGCTTGTTTTTTTTGAATCAGGTCGGCTACCATCCCAACTCGCCATTTACCCAAACCAATTTTTTCTGGTGGATAAACTCGCTTAATAACTAACTGTCCGGAAATATTTTGACTGGGGTTATTATAAAAAACTTCTGGTGGTGTCATTTCTGCAATTTTACTTAAGAAACCTTTGCGGAAATCTTCAGATAAAGCAAAACTGGCTATCCAACTGGTGGTGCTAATTTTTTTGCTACCCCCTCGTGAAGTTTGAATTGATATTCCTGCATCTGCTTGAGGTTGTGTGACTTCTTCGATAGATTGCGGTGGTAGTTTTCCCGACCAATTAAACATTGATGTCATCGTTTTACTGACGAATTGTTTCATTGCTTCAGGTTCTCTTTCCGCATCAGTAACATTTGCTGGTTTCCCATCTATCAGTTGGACAAAGTTGGGAGGTTTTTTTGAACTGAGTTGGCGAATATTTATGCCTTGAAATATTAATAAAAATATAGCTGAGAGATGCAAACTAAAAGTAGCGATCGCAAAAATTGTTAAAATACTTCCTGTTCGTTGTCTTTTCTCCAGTAAACGTACCATTTAGTCATCCCCCTTACTTGAGATTTATACCCTCTCCTTCACCCACGAAGCCGTATTGTTAATAGCACTAAAGACTGCAAATCCCCCAGCAGCAGCTACAAATAAAGATACAATCGGGGCTAAAATTCCCAGAAAAATTATAAACCACATTAAGTCTGGATCGGCATTCACATCTTGTCCCGGTCCATTAACAATAACTGCGGCAGTTAATCCGGCAATAATATTAAATGAAATCTTAGAAATTCCTATCGATAAAAAGCCAGTCAGCCATGCAAAAATGGGTTTACCAGCTACAGGTAGTAAAGATGCACCCACAGCTAACGGTCCCAAAGCTGCTATCAGCAACATTGTCGCTTCTATCAAATTTTGGAAAGCATATTGCAATGAAACTAAAAAGTTTTTAATACTAATTTGGACTGTAGAACCTAAGAAAGAATCAAATGAATTTTCGGAGATGCTAGCTGTATTATATGTAATATTATTTACTTTATTTTCTAGTCTATCTATCCAAGGTTTATCACCGTATAAATTTCTATATTCCACCCAAAGGGTGTCAGCTTTTTCCTTAGCTTTCACAAAGCATTGATTTTGTTGCTCACCAGTTAGTGACTGACAAGGACGCAATAAAGAACCGGCTATTTCTTCACCTACAGTCATATTCAGTGCTTGCTGATAAGTTTGATTAGCGTCTGCTGTTGTGACTACTTGCTGATTCACCGTATTCAGAAAATTCCTTACTCCTAATGTTAAATTGGACAATACAGTGCCGTTTCCGGAATTAGTTAATAGTATCACTACTACAAAAGGCCAAATTAAAGCTGATATTGGACGAGAATAATCGCTATTTATAGCATCTTGTAGCCACTGTACCATAAAAAACAGTAGGGTTCCTACGGCAAAAAAGACACCCAGATTTGTGATCGCTCCATATAAATTATTAATAGTATCATTTTGTAATAAATCTACCCATTGTTTATCCCAACCTTCGGCAATACTTCTAGCAGTTGTGGCTCCATTACCGAGAACATCATTTATACCGATTTGAATTAATAAAGTTGGGAAAATATCTTTCATTTCTATAGCTTTCCTTTAAAAGGAAGTTAAGGCTCAATTAAATTATGTATGATAAGTGTAAATAAAGGTTTCTCGTAGTCAGGGCTTCAGCCCTTAAAAAGGAAGATTTGAGCGGTAAACCGCTCACTACGTAAGAATACGTTATTAATCATGATTTTTAGTTGTTAACTTTTCTGCCAAACAAATCTGCTTGAGAAGTGGTTCGCAAAAGTCGCGCTGCTTCTGCGGATGCATCTACTCTTCGAGCACGATTTGTATCTTCTATTTGTTGAGAAAGACTTGCGAGATTTAAGTTAGAGTATTGCAAAGATTGATTTGTCTGTATTGTTTGACCAAGTGTTTCGGCTACAATTTTTACTTGTTCGCGTTGAATTTTAGTTTGTTGGTATTGTAAATTGGTTTGCTCGCGGATACCAAGCAGTTGTCCTACTTGTCCTGCAAGTGAAGCATTACTCGCAATTTTAGCAATTTGATCTTGAATATCATTGAGAAAAGTTTGCTGATTTTCGTCTAGGTCTTCCTTAAACACACCAATATTTTCTAGTCTGTTTTCAGTATCTTGTAACTTTGTTTTTGACCGAAGTTGACCATTTATACCCAATACACCTGCGGCTGAACTACGAGTAATTAAACGATTTATTTCATTACTAACTAAAGTTGAACGTACCACAGGATTATTTTCAAACTTACCTGATAGAGAGTTGAGAAATATATCACTAGTAACTCTTTCTCCAGCGTCAACAGGATTAGGTATACTCAATTCTCCTGTTGCACCAGTAATGGCATTTTGAGATTGAAATTCTACAGGTTTTAAACTGTCGTTTACATTATTTGTTAAATAATTTTGTAAATCTGTAGAATATGATTGAAAATCAGTCCAAACTTTGCCTAGTTGGGCTGTTGCTGGTAGGATGATGAGGAATGATAGAGAAAGTGTCAAAAGGGTGATTTTTTTCATAGGTCTGAATCGTGAAAAAATATCTAGAAATTATATAGGAATTTTGTACTTTATTTTATTAAGTACTTCAATCATATTAAAGGCAAAACCTCTCCCTGACTTTGACTGGTGTCAAAGTCGTCCCTCCCCTACAAGGGGAGGGAAATATACTCCCCGTTATGGAGGAAATGTACTCCACCTTCCCTACAAGGGAAGCGGGTTGGGGGGTTAGGTCTTTTTAAGATTGCCATGTTAACTACCACGTAATGAAGCCACTAACTGACGTGCAAATGTAGAAATTGCTTCATATTTATCGCTGTGTTCTCGCATTATTTTACTCCGTGCAGCTTGTTCATTGGGGTTGTTAGCAACTACTGCTAATTGTTCGTAACCTGGATAATAGCGGCAAAAGGTATAAATACCGTTATTATCTAATAGCCATTGGCTATAAATGCCTTCTTTGCGAGGAAAGAAGCCTTCTGAAGCATTACGAGAAATAATTTCACGGGGATATTTTAATATTTGCATGAAACTATCGACGGCAACGGGTTGAATGCGTCCGATTAATCGTGTTGATAAGTTTTGTAAAATTTTCGATGCAGCTTTAGATTTGGCGATGGTATCGGGGTCTTGTGCTGATAAAATAACTCTAATTCCAGCTTTTGCACCATTGGCACAAATTCTGCCAACTAAGTCAGCAATTTGGTCAAATTCAAATAGAATTGGTGCTTCATCAATGAAGAATATGGAAGCTGGACTGCTAAGTGCGCGTCGTAATGCTGCTGAATAGGCACTTAAAGATAGGATTGCTGCATCTTCATTATCTGAGAGGTTTCTCAAAGCAAAAACCAAAAGTTGTGCATCGGTGGGAAAGCTAGATGGTGCAGAAATCGATTGTCCGACACGACTAGAAAGCCAAAATCGCAAGCGCAATTGAATTTGACTTAAGGCATCTTCAACTCTGCCACTTACAGAATTAATTTGTAGATGTTCTGTTGTGCAAAAATAAAGAAAATCTCTTAATGTGGGGGTTTTCTGCCAAGCTGGAGTGCCAAATCCCCCTGCAATTGCGATTCGATATCGCTCTTTTATCCCTTCATCAGCAAAGAAAGCTGTTAAAGCCAAATTAAGAAGCGATCGCACGGTTTGCGATAACAGTGGATTTTCTGTAGATGAGCCTAAAACCATTGTCATTAAGGCTGATTCTAAAAAGGCAGTATAATCGAGCAGACGATCGCGCTGTTGTTCTGGATCTAGCGATCGCAAGTCTGGCTGCTCAAATAAGTTATTCGATTGTTTAGAAATATCAAAATATGCTCCACTATCCTCCATAAACTCTGTATAGTCGGTGAAGGTAGATGTACCATCTGGTTTGGGGAAATCTAACGCCACTACCGGAATACCATGCGCCAAAGCTTGAGTTAATATTCCTGACACCAATACTGATTTACCAGCACGAGTTGTTGCGAACAGCGCTAAATTTTTATGCTCGTTAAATAAATCTAAATATACGGGTGTTCCTCCCTCTTCGGCAATCAATTCAAAACCTTGGCGATCGCCTACTTTCGTTAATACTAAAGGCATTAATCCGGGAACTTCACTTGTTAAATACAACTGCCGACGGTTGAAGGGTTTTGCTAACAAACCTTCCCAAACTATCGGTAAAGTTTGCAGCCAAATTTTCCAAGCATATTCTGTTTCTCTAATTACCCTTGCTGGACGTTGAAAACAGTTTTCAATATATCTTGTTGCTTCGTCTAATTTCTCCACACTTGGACGATGTACAAAAATCGCTATCCCCGTATAAATAGGTACTGCACCTTCATATAATTGTTCTTGTGCTGCAACGGATTTTCTTAATTTTAATTGAGCGTTGACATCAATAGTTCGGCTTTTTTCTTGAGCCATTGTTGCTGTCACATTCGACTGCTTCAGCACTCTTTGCAAAGTGTTTTTTACTATTGCTGGATTTGCCGCAGTTAACTCACAAAAAATCTCTGTATCAACAACTGTTTCTCTTGCTAACAATTCCCATAAATAGCGCAGTTGAGAAGATTTATTCTGCCAACCGCCAGGTTTTTCTAAAAATGTTAATGCACCAATATAATTATTCTTAACATGAACCCACGAGCGATCGGCACAAGGTACACTAGATTCCATCAGCAAAGTTGTACTGTGGATATTATCTACAAGTAATTTGGTACTAGCTAAATCTGAATAACCTTCTTCGTGCAGTCCATTTTCATCTAAAGTCATTAATTGGGGAATATCTATCGGTGGAGTATCATTAAATCTTCTCCAGATTTCTCCCCAAAGTTCCTCACTAGTTAATGGCTTAACATCCAACGCCATTTGATTAGATAAAATTTGTTCCCAGCGACAAAAACCTTGTATGTAAGCATTGCTCACAATGGTTTCTATACGCTGATTTTCAACTTCTGCCATATCTCCTTTGAATTTCAACCACCACAATTCAGCTTTGACTAAAAGCTTTTCTATCGAATCATCTGTATTGGTGGAGTTTGGTTCTACGGTATAAGTGACATAAATTTTGAGAAATTTAGGTTTGCGAATACCAGAAGCAGTAAGTTCTTTTGTTCTTGCTCTTTCCGCCATTAACAAGTATTTTATATCTTTTGATGGCGTTTTTTTGATAATTGAGTTTAGTTCTTTTTGTCGCTTTTCATCGGAACTAAAAGAACTCAAATGAAAGGTTATTCTTTCATTGCCGGGAATGTCTTTTAAACCAGATTCAATATTATTAACAATTACATCTATTTGGTCTGTTCTTAAAGTTGTATGAATACCTCGACATTCAAAACCAAAAACAAAGCAAAATCTATTTTTTTGAGTTCCCTTTGTCAAAAGATAAGCACCTATATCACGTCCACCAAGTGAGATTCGCAACATTGTCGCTAGGTGTAAAGCATCTTCAAATGGTGTTAATCTCTCACTACCTGCGACGCCGACGCTTTGTTTTCCGATTTTTTGCTTCATGGTTAACGAATAGTATGCTTTGATAACGAGCAAAGCCTCTAGTCCAAGCAGGAACACCAACAAATTTACTTAAAAAACGCCAACTCCTACCACCTGTTAATATCCACCAAGTTGCCATTCCCCAAATAGTAATTAGTACCGTCCACAACCATTTTTGAAAGTCGTCTGGAAAAATTCCCCCAAAAATTCCATTGATGATAAAATAAGCTGCTAAGGCAATAAGCGTCCAAGGAAGGACTTGATCGGCGGGAATTGGTCCTAATGAAGGTTGGCTTCCTAAAATTTGATTGACTGGACGAAAGTCTTTTTCTTTGTCTTGAGTCATGGAAAATTTTTCAGCTTTTTTTCATTTTATCTAAATAAATTATGGAGTACTATTAGGAGTGCCAATTACAAAGCCTGTGAGAACATCAGCAATTGTGACAGCGACAACTACTAATAAGGGAGTTCTAGCGATAGTTTGCCAATCTTCATCTTTGCGAACTGCATTAATAACACCAATCAAAGAAACTGCTATGTAAAGTAGGTAAAGTGCTCGCAACACGTTGAATATTAAACTAACTGCTTGGGTGCCATTGTTTGCTCCTGCATCTCCAGTTGTGGTTAGAGTCTGTTTAAAGAAATCTTCGGCTTTCTTAAAAAATTGGGCTTGTGCGGGAACTGCAAAATAGTCTAACCAAAATAAACTCAGGACGATGGCTACTGCTAAGATTTGTAACAATATAAGCGATCGCCTGGGTAGATGAATCTGCTGCCCAATTTGCTGTATAGTTATTGTGATTAAACTACCTACAAGTAGACAAAAAAGCAGGATAGGGCTTTTCAGGCTGATAACGCTTATAAATACTGCACAAGCAATCAAAAATGGAACAGATGAAATCAGCCGAGAACGCCAGTATTCGACTGTTCCTGTCAATTGACGAGATATTTTGCTCGCACTACTAGTCAAGGTTTTGAGAAAAATTATCTCATGAATACTTTGTCTGGACATGAATTTTACTGTTACTGGCGACAAACATATTTTATACATTATAGAAGAAGTAGCATAAAAATTATTCCTACTAGGCATAACTGCCAGTATTATAGTTAATTTATTCCATGAGTTGCTGGATAACTTCTGTCAAGCTGAAAAAAATCGCTTTCAGGGTTGTGAAAATTAATCAAACGATAAAAAAAGATACATTAATCAAGGTTGATGTCAAGTCTAAAATAGATGCGATCGCCAAAAATCCCAAAAGACAACAACAGTTGTTTAAAATCTTCAAGGAGGGTAGTAAAATTGGTAAGGGTATCTGCCGCACAGTTGTCGATTCGCTTGGGGCGATCGCCAAAAATCGCAACACTCGAAACTTACATCTGGCACCTCGACGAAGCATGTTAAAAATTGTTCCTGATTATTCGGCTTGGTTCTAGTCCGAGAGGGATTGTAAAGCCCTGTCTCATACCTAAACCAAATAATCAGACTAACAATATAGTTAAATAAATTCTAAATTTATATTGATTTTTACACTTAAAAATTAAAAGACGCGATACCCAAGCGTCTCTACAAAAGATATCTCCAGAGTCATACGTAGAGACGTTGCATGTGCCACGTCTAATCAAGGGTTTCGGGCAACGCATATAACAACGCTCTCCCCCGTCTTTAAAGACGGGTTTTATCCCTATTAATTTGTGCAGATGTCTAAAGGGTTTCGGGTAACGCATAGTTAATTTTCGGAAATGCCTATTAGACGTTTCCGAAAAAGAATGTAGAGACGTTAAATTTAACGTCTCTAAGTAGGAGAACTAAATTAAACTTCAGATCGGAGTAAGGACTTTAGTCCTTAGAATGCTTTCCCAGAGGGATAAATCGCTCACTACGAACTCATATTTTATTTTATATTTAATTATGTCCACCTACTTACAAGGGTTTCGGGTAAAGCATAGTTAATTTTCGGAAATGCCTATTTAATATCGTTGCGTTCTACATAATAAGAACCCAAAACAATAGCATCCATATGAGTTCTTAAGAAGCACTTGATAGCTTCATCTGGTGTCCGGACGATGGGTTCATTTTCGTTGAGGGATGTGTTTAGGACAATGGGAACACCTGTACGTTGAGCAAATGTATTAATCAAGTCCCAATAGAGGGGATTGGTACTGCGACTGACACTTTGTAAGCGTCCTGTGCCATCAACATGGGTAACAGCAGGAATTTGGTCTCTTTTTGCTGGGTGAATTTTAAAGACTTTTTCCATAAAGGGTGCCGGTTCATCGATTTCAAAGTATTCGCCGACTCTTTCTTCTAAAATGCTAGGAGCGAAGGGGCGAAACTTTTCTCGGAATTTGATTTTCAAGTTGATTATATCTCGCATATCAGCGCGACGGGGATCGGCTAAAAGGGTTCGATTGCCTAAAGCTCTAGCTCCAAACTCCATTCTGCCTTGGAACCAACCGATTACTTTACCTTCACAAAGAGTATCAACAACATGATGTAAGAGTGCATCCCGCTCTAATTTTTTGGGTTGTAGATTGTGATGTTGCAAAGCTAACAAGCATTCCTCATCAGAAAATTCTGACCCCCAGTAAGCATGGTCTAGGACAAATTTTCTCGGTTGCTTTAGCAGTTGATGCCAAATATAGAAGGCTGCACCAAAACATGTGCCGTTGTCAGCTGCACCTATGGGAGTGTAGACATTTTTAAAGGGGGTATTTTGAGTTATTTTGCCGTTAGCGACAGAATTCATGGCTACACCACCCACCAAACAGAGATTTTCGCTTTTGTAGCGATCGCTTAAACACCTCAGCAGATGAAAGATAATTTCTTCAGTCACAGCTTGCACAGATGCGGCAATATTTTGATGCTTTGATGTCACTTCCGATTTCGGATCTCGCGCTGCACCGAGTAATTTTTCTAACTCTGGGCTGTGGAATGCCTGGACAGTTGGAGAACCACTTTCCCAGTTCATCGCAATACCTTGGGTGTGGTGGTTAAAGTAGTCGAGATTTAATTCAAAGCTGTCTCCTTTAGGATATATAATGCGGCGAAAGGCTTCCAAGTATTCAGGTTCACCATAGGGAGCCAATCCCATAACTTTATACTCATCACCGTAAGCCGGAAAGCCGAGGTATAAAGTAATAGCGTTGTAGAGGTAGCCGACGGAATGGGGATAGTGAGTGCGAGAAAAATATTCTAACTCGTTACCGCGTCCGGCAGCCGAGAGAGTGCTGACAAAATCTCCCATACCGTCGATTGAGAGAATTGCCGCTTCTTCAAAAGGAGAAACAAAAAAACCACTTGCCAAATGGGTGGTATGATGCTCTAAGTTGTGGATTTTGGCGCGGATATCTTCTGCTTGGCAGTGACAGGCATCGGCTAATTGTTGCAGAAGACTCGCAGATTTGCTTTGCTTGTTAAATCGATCCAAAAGCGATCGCACCGAAGGACGATTTTGCAGAGTAAACAGTAGCTTGCGATTTAAGTTGGCTTTGGGATTGAAGGATACAGCGACATGCTCTAAATCTGCGGCACTAATACCACCCACTTTTAAGCAATAGCGAATAGATTCTGCGGGAAATCCAGCCCAATGTTTAACTCGATTAAATCGTTCTTCTTCAACTGCGGCAACGAGTTCACCGTTTTGGAGCAAGCAAGCTGAGGCGTCACCGTGGTAAGCGTTAATTCCGAGAATGTTCATGTTGGTTTTAATGTACTAAATTATAAGTTTTTTTCAGTTCTGCTCCAGTGTAGCCTGTAAAAATCCACACTATAGAACGGATTAAATCACGTAGGATGTGAGTTCTCTTTTCTGGTGGATTGATCGATGGAGCAGAGACAGGAGTAAATGTTATACCTTGGCTACCAAGGATGATGGTGGCGATCGCCTTTGCTCTGGGCATATGAAAGCTGGAAGTAATTAGAAATAAGTGTTGTATATTGTGTTGTTTGAAGTCATTCACTAGAGAGGTAAAGTTAGTGACTGTATCAACAGCACGACGATCAATATGCACGCGTGTCAGAGATATACCTGCGGTTTGAAAAGTTTTGTGTATCTCGTCTCGGCTTGAGCCAGAAGATATCCAGATATCTAGGGATGGATACCACCGTGCTAGTTCCGCAGTCAAACTTTCCCGCTTTGATCCACCACCTAAGGTAAGGAAAGCTTGAGGTTGGGGTGTTTGGTAGGAGGCGATCGCTAATCGAATTGGAATGATGCTCAGTAGGGTGAGGATAAAACCTACAAGAGCAAATATCCAATATTTCTTGGCTAGTAAATAAAATCGTTTCATCTAAAACCTTGTCAATTGACTGCTGATGTTCCAGTCAGGCGATCGCTACAAATCCATTGACATGACAAACTGATTTTGAATGATGGATCTGGTAGCTTAAGAGCTTTAATTCTGCCTTGTGCCCACAACTAACGGCTTAATAGGTTAAGAAATTTCTTCCGGATCAATCCCCATAACCCGGAGTCTTTCAGCTAATCTAACAGCTTTTTGTTCGGCTTGTTCAGCCCGTTGACGTTCTTGTTCAGTCCGTTGACGTTCTTGTTCTGTCCGTTGACGTTCTTGTTCAACTAACTCACTTCCCCAAAGCAATAAATTTCCAGATTTATCCCACCAGCGTAACCAATAACCCTCAAACTCCGCTTTTTTACCCATCCACGTACCCAGAAATAAGTTCAAAGCTTCTATCCAAAAGCGTTGATTTTCATCTGGGGATTGTGCTTCGTACTTACCATTCACCAAGTTGTAAACTTCTAAAATAGCTATTTGCGGATGGAAAATCACGTAAGTGGGAATTTTTAAAATATGTTCGTAAAAATACCACTTTCCGTAGGGATAATGAGGATTAATCGAGTATTCCCCTCCTTCCGTTGCTGAGATAAATTCCATGACAATAGTAGGGTTTTCTCCCTCAGCATGAGGAGTGTAGCTACGGCGAATTTCCCCTGGGGGTAAAGGCTTAACTGATGGGACATAAACCCAATCAGGAGCTTTGACAACAGTTTTGTCGCCAACTGTAGCACAAATACCAAAATTGGTGGCAATTAACATTGATTCGAGAATTAAGTCAGCTAATTCTAGAGATTCTCGCAGAGCAGCAGCGAGCAGGGGTTGCAGGTTATTTTCCACTGGTTCATCCGGTAGGGGAAAATCCGCCGGTAGTTTCTCCCAGGTTATAGGGGGTAGGGTATTTCGCGGCTGAAGTTGCAAAGGTGTCATGGTCAGATGCGATCGCTAAAGGTATCCATTTCTTCTATGATAATTTGTACTTCTGACAGGGAATTATCGATGGTGCGTTACGCTGGTAAAGGGTTTTCATCCGTAATTGCAGAGTAAACTGAGGAAAGATTTTGAGCGATCGCACTCCAAGAGTATCGGCTATTCACCAGACGTTGACCATTTTCACCTAACTGTTGCCGTAGAGCCGCAGATTTGAGTAATTGAGCGATCGCAAATGCTAGAGTATCCTCTTCTCCCTCCACAACTAATCCAGCTTCGGATAAAGCAATTTCTGGAGCTATTTGCACACCAGGAGTAACAATTACTGGTAATCCCACTGCCATAGCTTCTGCGACTGCAATGCCAAAGTTTTCTGAAAACGATGGCAAAACAAAGATATCAGATCCTTGGAGGAGCAATTGTTTATCCTCACCTGTGACGAAACCGGCAAATGAAGTTTGAGAAGTTAAACCGCAGTTTGCGATTAAATTTTTTAAATCATCAATATAGTCTGGCTCTCCTCCACCAGCTAAAATTAGATGGAAATTGTCATTTTTAGCAGCCAATTGCTTAAGCGATCGCACCAGCAAATCCGGACGCTTTTTGTAATGGAGACGAGAGAGAAACAACACTACTGGTATCTCACTCTCGATTCCATAAACATAGTGCAGCTTCTGTTTAGCTTCTGGCAAATAAATTGGCTGATTCACTCCTAAAGGTAAGGTAATCGTAGGAGTTTTAATACCAAAGTTGCGGACATCTTCGGCTTCACTAGCTGACGTGCAATGTATAGCAGCAGCACGATTCAAATTATGTCGTTCAATCAAAAGTGTATATATTTGTTTTTTGAGCCTACTTTGGGCTAAAGCCCAAGGCTCTAATTGTCCCATCGCTCGGACTGTGTAGGGAATATTTTGCCATCTAGCAATTGTCCCGGCACAGCTAGAGCCATAAGAAAATAAATAGTGGATATCCAACAAGTCGTAATCTTTCATATGCTGCCAAAGCCAACGAGTCAGTGCTTCCGAGAAGATAAACTCTTTCATTCGATGAGAATATCGGGGCAAAAACCATACAGGAACTTGCTGATATTCGACACGTTGATTGAGGGGTACATCTAACACTAATTCATCTGGACCATTATCATTGGTCGTGGCAATTTCAGTGTCAACACCACACTCACGCAAAGCTTTAACTAAATTCAAAACTACTTCGGTTGGTCCCCCTAAACTTGGACTGACTGAAGGAATAACATGTAAAATTTTCACCTATAATTCATTAAGCTAGCTAGGGTTTGTTTGAACTTCTCAAATCCGAAAGTATCAATTACTTTCTGCCGAAGAATTTCCGGCTGATACAAGATAGGATGGAGATAAGTGCCTTTTAAAATTTGGATCAAAGATTGGGCGATCGCTTCCACATCATCTGGGTTGACTAAAACACCTAATTCTCCCCCGCAAAGAGCATCAATTGCTCCATCTTGGTTTCCTCCCAGAACGGGTTTGCCACAGGCTAATGCTTCTAAATATACAATACCAAAGCCTTCGCCTTTACTGGGCATGGCAAAAACATTACAAAGATTGTAGTAGTCACACAGTTCATTATCAGGGACGAATCCTACTAGAGTAACGCAATCTTGCAAACCCAGTTGAGTAATTAGTTGCTCAATTCTGCGGCGATCGTCGCCTTTACCAGCTATTATATAATGGACATCTGGAAGCTGACGCCTAATTTCAGGTAAAGCTTGAATAATTTTGTCATAACCTTTGTAGCCATCAGCACTTGCTAATCGAGCTACGGTTAAAATAACTGGCTGTTCAGGTTTTAGTCGGTATCGGTCTAACAAATATTTCGGTTTCTCAGTAATTTGGAAACCACTGACATCAAATGTATTAGGTAAAATATCGATTTTACTAGGATCTAAGTTTTGTTCTTTTAGCAGGCGATCGCGTGTGTAATTGCTCACTGCTAGAATGCGATCGGCATGAAATAAAGCAGTTTTGAGGGCAGGGTTTCTGATATTCCAAGCATCAACACCGTGAGCAACAGTCCAGTAAGGTATACCAGTTAGACGTTTTAGTAAATAGGCAACGACCGTAAAATTCAGATGGGAAGAGATAATTAGATTAGGAGATTGCCAAAAACTAAATTGGAAAATTTGAATAGCAAAAGCAAGCGTCCTTAACTTTATATGCCACTTACCTGCAAAGTGAAATCGGGTATTATTTATCAATGAAAATTTGGAAAAGCTGCGAGTATCGTGTTTGAGAAAAACATCATATTCAATATGAGGATATAAACTTTGTAACGCTTCCAGTAAGAAAGCTGAATATACCTGTACACCACCTTTAAATTCAAAAATATTAGGAAACCATATGTGTAAATGCTTATATTTTTTATATTCCCGATTATTTGTGATGCTTATATGCTGATTTAAAAAATAATCGGAGTCAACATTTATCTTCGTCATACCAGAGATTTATTCACATAATTTTAGCTTTTTTCAAAGATTTGTCGCCAATGACTTGTTGATAATTTTCAATATATTGACTAATCATTGTTTCAACTTGAAATCTTTGGCAATTAACAAATCCTTTTATTTTACATTCTTCCAATATAGGAAAATAGTCAATGATTTTTTCTGCGGCTTTTTCAGGATTATCCGGTTCTATATATATAGCTGCATCTCCTCCCACATCATTCATCGGAAGACGGTTTGATGTAAACACAGGACAACCACAAGCTTGAGCTTCTATAATAGGCCAGCCAAACCCTTCATAAAGGGAGGGAAATAGTAAGGCAGTAGCAGAAGAATAAAGCGATCGTAAATTTTCATTATCAATATTCACTAATTCTATAATCTTTTGAGTCATATTATGCATATTGATAAACTGATGCATTTCTTCTGTCATCGGTTTACCAGCCATGACTAAATAAAAATCTCGTTCTTTGAGTTGTAGCATTAAATGATAAAAAATTTCTAAAACTCCTAGCCGATTTTTGTACCAAAAATTTCCCCCAACATGAAGAATAAATTGGCAATCTGGAGGAACTCCTAAAGCTTCTAAACGTTGCTTGGCTTCTATAGTTGTCATTGGGGTATAGGGATAGTTTAGCCCCATAGAAATACAACATACAGCACTTTCAGAAAGAGAACTCAGCCTTAACACATCGCTTCTAGTTTCTTGGGAAACGCAGACAACTTTTTTAGCTTGATTCAGTCCCTTCATCATCATTTGCTGCAATTGTTTCCCACTCCATCCAGTTTTATATTCAGGAAACTCTCCCAAACCCGAACGAACGGCTAATAAATCATGACAAGTCACAACATGAGGTATGTTTGCCAAATATTTTGTGTAAACGGCATTGCCGTGATCGCATATATGAACTACATCTGCCCAAGATAATGCTTGACGCAATTGCGATGGAAAGAGAATTAATTTATCAATATAACCTAACCATTTTTTTAATAACTGCGAAGATAAACCAAGCCTACCATAATACGGTATTGGACGAATGACACGCACTTCGTGACCAAATTTAGTTAAATAAAATTCCAGCATAGAAGCAAACCTATCCATGCTTTGTATTGCATCTGACTGATAATTACCTATCACTAAAATTTTCATTTCTTTTGATAAATCTGGCTTATTTATGATTATTTATTTTGTTTGAGATCCCATAATATTCGCTTGGCATTAATAATTACGTTAGCAGGCAATAAAGAATTTACTATATATTTGAAAAAAGCTTCTACTGTTTGAGGTAATAACCTTTTTTGTAGTGCTAATATATCTTGAGGTTTCAGAGTAGCAACTGAAGAGTTTGGGAAAGCCGGATAAGTTCTTGAAAAACCAAATCCGAGATAATCCATTACTTCTGGAGTTAAATTATCAAGATATTCAGTATTAACTAGATTTTTTTCACCATGTCCTACATATTCACTACCAACTTGATCCACTTGAAAAAGTAAAGTAGTTCTGTTATAATTATCATCCTGAAAAGGTTCAGCCCGATGAATACCGTGAATATCAGAAATTATCAAGCTTCCCTTTTTCATGGGGAATGAAAGTATATCGGGTTTGTAATTTTTTTCGATAAAATCATCACTTAAGTAAATTTCGTGGTCATATTTACTAGACCACTTATGAGAACCTTTAAGATATTGAAATGCATTTGTTGTCACATCCGAGAAATAAATTAAAAATAATAGACCAGGCATATTATGCTTGGCAGCTAATTGCTTACCACTCTGCAAGTTATTGTCTGTATGCCAAGGCATATGAGCTTTTTGATTAACTTGATAAACTCGATGATTTGTTAATTTATAATTATCATCAAAATATTCCTTACAAATCTCTAAAATTTTTCTAGATGTAATGATATCGTATGTTTTTTTAGAGCTCGCTAGGCAATGGGTGAAAAATTTAATATTTTGGGCAATAACTACACCAACATCATTATTGTTGACTAAAATCGAGTTGAAATCTACTTCTTGAAGTAGTTCATCAATATATTGTTCTTCCAATGCTTCTTCAGCAGCAAAATATCCCTTGTTTTTGAGGTCATTAACTATTTGAGTAGTACTGGCATTTGTAAAATTTAAATTAAACACCAATTAATATCTCCTTTTTGATATACATTATTTCTGATTGAATAAATAGTAAGAGGTTTCAAAAGTTCAAACAAAGAACGATTTTTTTGATTTTATCATCTCAATTAATTCATAGGATATATATAGGAATATTGATTTTTATATTTGTTTAGATTGACCTCCCAATAACAATTTAAACATTAAATATAAACCGAAAGAAATATTAACTGCTGCTCCTATCATCAGAGACAAATTAGACTCTTGATAAATTAGAGGAAATAAGATTGTAGCTCCGATCACAACTTCTAGTGAATCCATTCTAGAAGCATTAAGTTTTTGCTCAAGAAAGGCTAAAAATAATCCTACCAGTGGCATTCCTATCAGCACACCTAAAGAGCCAAAGTTAGCGTACATTTCTACAATCCAGGGAAGGTTCCATGCGGTGGTATAGTCGTTACTTCCTAGATACTTATAACGTCTACCAAACTCATTTGCTATCTGTTCTGTAGGTTTATCAGGCCACAACGCACGAGGAATATAACTGGTCAATAAGTTTGAGTAAGTTTTGCCACCCCAGTAAGGGACTATAGTTGGTGTGTCATCAACTATATTTGAGAATAGGAGAATATGTGCTGTTCGCTCTGTAGCGGAAACTTTATGCGAGTCTTTTTTTTTGTATTCAGCACCAAGATTAGAGTATTGCTTAATAACAAGATCTGTGAATAATTTAACCTTTTCGATGGGATTTGAGTGAGAATATTTTCCACCCCATGTTAAAGCACGAAATTCGTATTTGACTGGATTGAAAATTATATAAAATATAATTGAAAGACTTATCAATGTAACTGGAAAGCGCTTACGCTCATACCAAATAACTATAGTCATGAATAGACCTAGAGTCATCATTTGGGCTAAAGCGCCAGTAGCAAGACGAGAAATTAGTTCTATTGGCAGACATACACCTAAAAATACCCATGTTTGAAAAGATGGTAGTCGGCTACGCGACCAAAGAATATAAAGTATCCCAAAAGCTAAATATCCAATTGGCTCTAGTAACTGGTTTAAAGAGGGAATTGCTCTAATAAATGGAATAAATAAACCAGCCAAGTGTAACAGAAGTAGTTGCCAGACAATAGTTAGGAGTTTACTTTTTGAATATGCTCCTGATAGCTGAATAGGAGAAATTTTCTGCAATAAAGATGATTTAGAAACATAGTAGGAAATATTCATTCCAAGTAGACTTATAAATACTAAAATTAAAGCTTCATTAGTCACATTTGCCAAAGAAAAGCGCTTGATAACAGCAAATTCTAGTTCTTTAGAAAAGATAGGTAAACCAAAGCTAGTGACGTAAAAAATACCAACTAGTGGGAAAAATGGTATCGGTGGTCGTTTGCGGTCTGATAAATACTGTATACTTGGCAAAAAACCTACCCAAATTATCGACAATGCCATGAGTGCTTTGTCAATAGAGATTGGTTCTGGACGATGCTTCAGCAGGTAACCACTAGCTACAACTAAAATAAAGATGAGAAATAGGCGCAGTCTTCTAAAATAACGTTCTTGCTTTATTTTCGCTTGAATAAGAGCAATTTGCTCATAATTTTGCGACTGATTTAAATCACCGTCAATTTCACCATGATAATTATACACAGTGTTTAATTACCTAAAGTTTTTCTATCTGGAATTCACTAAGTCTTTAATTTTGCACAATAGAGGAGAAAAAGCAGATTCATAATTATACCTTTCTTCAAAAGCTTGTCGAGCGGCTAAACACATTTCTTCGTATTTGCCAAAGTCACTCAGAATATCCTGAACAGCAGATGCAATAGATTGAGGATCGTCAGGATCTGCAAAACGAATCCAACTCTCATTAATAAGATATTCTTGGTAATTTGGAAAATTACTGACAATTACTGGTACTCCACAAGCAGCATATTCATAAATTTTATTACAAGCAGTTACGCAAGCTACGCGATCAAAGCTAATATTTTTGTAGAGAGCAAAACCTATTGTTGCTAACAATGTAGGAGCTTGTAAATCTTTATACGGCAGGGTTCCTAAATAAGAAAATTTGGTTGACATCTTCAGATGTTCCACCCAATTCCCAAGTTTTTCAGCATTATCAGTGGTAATAAAACCAACAAATTTAATATTTAAATTTTTGTTTAACAGTGAAGCGGCAGTTACAATTTCCTGCATAGCACTGGCATTTGAAATCGACCCTCTGTAGAAGAACGTGATAAACTCCCACCGCTTCTTGATTACCATAACCCAATCTTCTGGAAGGTTGAAAACACATTTTAACGGAAAGTTAGGAACAATTATTGGTTCTTTTTTAATCTTAGTAACTTTCTGAAAAAATACTGCCCTATCTTTATCAGGAAATACAGTAACCACAGCTTTATTTATCCAGGTTCGTTCTGCTCTATGAGTCCATCCAGATAAAGAAGTTAAAGGAGCCAGATGTTCGCTAGTTTCATGGCTTTGGTATACTATGGGAACTCTTTGAGGGAGGGATAGTTGGCAAAGATAAGTTACAGTGTAGGCAAAAGTATCATAAGCATAGATGAGAGATACGTCTTTTAAAAGATCGCGTGCTTGACCAACAAAATTAATATATTCCCAAAATTTAGCTTTTGCTGATGCTTGCTCTCGTTCTTTTACTGTTGTATATTTTCCCAGTCGGTATATCTTAACATTAGAAGGATATTCGCGATCAGGAAGTTCTTGATTACGACCGATCAAAACCACATCAAAGTGTTCTGATAATAAATGAATAGCGTTAACTGTTGGAGGATAGTGGTCGGGATTTGCATAGATAAGCATTCCGATAATTTTTTTACCCATTCTTACACCTTATTTGAAAATTAGGCTAGTACACCAAGCGCGGAAATCTGTTTTATTTATGAGCGAGAAGGTGGTAAACAGAGATATTCGTCATCCTCTAAGGTTTCTAGGCAAGAGGCATGATGGTTGAAGATTTGATACCCTGCATCCTTTCGATCTGCTGGTAGTGAGATAAAACCCCAATTGGCTCCGATATCCCAAAAAGTATCTCCTGTTTTTAACCATTCTTTCAACCAAGCTATGAGATGAGGCTCGTATGTATCTGTATATACGGCTAAATCTGGAACTAATTTATAGATTTCCCCATTCACACGCTTACGGATAAAGTTTTTAGCCGGATATTTTAATAAAGCTGAGTGATAAAAATTACTGGTAAAACTCATGAAACTATCGGCTCCTAATCTTTGTAGGAAGGCTTTGATCGAACGAACTGTAGTCACAAGTGGTGTATCAAAAATCATAATTCTCGAAGGTTAAGTACTTGTATGGAATTAATAATTTTAGATATAAAAATCTAGATGAAAAAGAGGGCATACACTTAGTTAAAAAGATACAAATAATTATTAACTATCTTTTCACCATATTCATCCCAAGACAGAGACTGACGTGCTTGTTCTAAGGCATTTCTTCCCATCTGCTCTCGCTTATCTGGGTTTTCGTAGAAGAAAAGTATTTTTTCTTTCAAAGTTTCTACAGTCCGAATTGGGACACAAAAACCATCAATACCATCCCTGACAATATCCTCCCCACCTGTATTAGTGGTATGAATTATAGGTAAACCACATGCCATTGCTTGCGGTTGAACCATTGCCAAACCTTCTTCAATTGATGCTAGACAAAATACTGAACATTGCGAGTAGAACCATCGCAGTTGATTTTGAGGTTGCTTACCTTTGTAGATAATACGATCGCTTTGATATTTAGCTAAAAAAGGTTTGATTTCGGGAGCAATTGCACCTACAAGCCACAACTCTGCTTTGGGTAAGTTTAACTCATAAAAAGCTTGCAATAAATACTGTATACCTTTACGTAGGTTAATACCACCACAGTGGATAACTCGAAAGATATCATCTTCTTTTGGAACTGGATAAAACTCTGCAAGAGAAGTTCCATAGGGAACATGAATTAGTTTACTTTCTGATATTCCCTGTTCTAAAAAAGTACGTTTCGCAAATAAGCTGGGAACAGTAATTTTGTCAGCATCAGCATAGGATTTTATTTCTCTTTCGTATATTCCAGGATGAGTTTCGGTAAATTTTAATCCCCATCTTTCATATTCTTCTTTAAGAATTTCTGTTTGATAATGCATGTGGCTACTACCGCGCTCAATTATTGTTTTTGCACCTAGTTCTTTAGCCCTATGCAGAGACCAAAAATTATATCCTGACCAACCCACAAATAAATCAAACCCAGATGATAAGCTATTTGTTACTGAGCGGTCAAACTCCTCTACAAACCATAGTTGTAGGTTGCGATCGCCTCTTAGCCAAACTGGTAATCTATACCAGCTGCGAGATAGAGCTTCCAAATGCCATATAGAATGAATAAACTGTTTATCAATACCAAACTTAGTAATGGCAAAACTTGGATAGGTAGAGATTAATTTATGTAAATATTTTTTTGTTTGTAATTGTTGGGCTAAGTTAAATGCATGAAAGCGTCCGCAGACTGAAACAGTTACCTTCATTGACTTACTATGTATTTTTATAGTGCAATATTCTGAACTTGACTATTTTGATCAAATATTATTTCTTGATAAAGATTAGCAATTTCTGTAACTCTATCACTAATCGTATTTTCTAACGCCTTCTTATAACCAGCCTCAGCAATAGATTCAATTAGAGCAGGATTTTGTAACAGATATTGAACTTTCTGCCTCAATTCATCAGGATTAGAAAAATATACAGCTTCTTTATCTTCAGCAAATAAATTCACTAACACTTCACTCCGTTCACTCAACATCAGTGTTGCTGTCGCAGGAATCTCATATGTTCTAATATTGTGCCCCTCTTCATTCTGAGGACGCAAAATATTTAAACCTATTTTGGCAGAGCCTAAAATTTCCGGAATTTCTGTATAACTGCACATTCCTTGGGACAGACCTTTTAATCCAGGTTCTTTACAATGACTATTCCAGTAATTAGACCCCCAAAGTCCTAAACGATAATCAGCGATCGCCTTTAAATATTGCTCTCGCTTTCGGCTAGCATCCCAATTACCAATAAACGTTACATCATAAGCGGGGTTAGCCTGTTTTTTGGGAAAGTGATATTCAACATCGCTACAAAAGGGATGAAAAAAAGCTTTTTTTACACCATTGGCAATTAAGCGTTCAACTAGTTCTTGACTCCAGATAAAAGCTGCATCCCACAAGGTAAATCCCTGTTCTACCCAGGAATTAGTGTGGGTATGATGTGCATCTACGGGATTGTCAGTAAAAAAGACAAAAACTAGACCATGTTGCTGCAAAGCCAGAATGCTGTCAGGATTAATTAAACGAGGTGAAATAACTAAAGTTAAATCAGGCTGAAACTGATTTGCTATGTCCAGTAATTTCTGATTTGCTAATTTTGCCAGTGGTTGCCATGCCAACCGCCAAGCTACTTTATCCCACAATGAAGCAGAATATAAACTCGGTGCAGCTGCTTTCCAGGTGAAATGTTGCACTTCACAGCCAAAGGCAGAAAATCCTCGTCCGTAAACTTCTTCGGTACGCCCTATTTCTAGTGTATCTCCAACTATCAAGACTTTTTTCATTTAAGCTTTGACCTGCAAATAATTTAAGGCTTGTTTGAGTCCCTGCAAATCTTCCTGATAGCTCCACTTTTGGATCTGTTGAAAGCTGATATCTCCTGCCGAAGACTGGTTGGTGATGCAAAACCGAATTGACTCTGCCAAAGCCGCAACATCTCCTACAGGAAAAGTTCGTCCATTTTGCCCCTCTTTCACCAAGTCAGGCACACAGCCCACGCGATCGCTCACAACTACCGCTTTGCCAGCATTCATCACTTCGTTGATTGCCAATCCCCAAGGCTCAAAATCAGATGGTAAGACAAATACGTCGCACAAGTCATAAACAGCAGGCATTTGGGACTGATTGCGAAAACCTAAAAAGCGAATGGATTGCCAGTTTGTTTCTTTGGCTTGGGCTTCCAGAATTGGACGCAAAACTCCATCTCCCACAAATAACAAGTAAGGGTCTGGCTCTTGCACACCATCAGATGAGAGCAATCGATAAGCTGCGAGCAAATCCTGGGGACGCTTTACATCAATGAGTTTGGCAGCATAGAGAATTATAGGTCTATCTGGATCTAAATTGAGCGATCGCCGTAGTTCTTCACGATGGGCATGAGCTACTACAGCTTGCTTTTGGAAGTAATCATTATCAACGGCATAGGGCACGCAAAATAGCTGTTTATCCTCAACTCCATACCTCTTGTAAAACTGACGATTAAAAGTCCCGATGTAGAGAAAACCAGCAATCTTCTTAAAAAGCCAGCCTAAAAAAACTTTTTTTGCAATTTTTTTAAACGCATTAGTTGGTTCACTTATACCGTTAGACTCTCCCCGAATCAACACTGGAATGCCCAATTTATTAGCTGCCAGCACTGCTTGTATACTACACAGCCAAGACCACCCATGCACCCAAATTGCATCGAATTGTCCTTGTTTTAACTGTTTAGAAATATCCTTAGCAAAAGATTGTTGTAAGACATTTTGCTGTTTCTTACTACCCCAGCAGTCTAAAAAATGATAATCGTAACCCTGTGTTAATGGCACATCCCATTCAATTAATCGCCCAAATCCCTCATCCTGATAAGCCTTCAAGGAAAAATCGCTGTAAAAAAAAACCTTTAGCTCAATTTCTGGATCTGCCGCGATCAGCCGCAACAAAGGAGCTTGATACTGAATGGGATGAGAGACAAAATAAGCTAAACGTAGCATGAGCAAAGTTGTAATTTTAAAGTATTAATTTGATAATATTCTTACTATTTTTCAAGTCATATTTGCTAGCTTGAAAATTTCCCACACACGGGTCTCCCAACTCCAATTATCTGCTAATCTTTCTCTATTTTTTAAAGCAGATTGAAAATAAATATAACGATTTTCCCATAGCTCTTCCCAAATTAACTTTAAATGCTCCTGACTTTGCGTATAATCGATTGGAATTACTAAATCAGAACCAAATATCTTTTCAAATTCCGGCTCTTTAGGAGCTTGACCAACAATCACTGTGCCACTGGCAGCGGCTTCAAACCATCTACAAGTCATTGGACTAAATGTCAGAACTCTTTTAGGATTAGTTAGCTCTACAGGCCAGGAAAAGGTAAAAAAACTGTGTGCCAGATGCCATGCATATTGTCTATAATTTTCGCAGGGGTCTAGTTGCGGTTGTAGACCAGTTGTTGTGGTGTATTCATAATACTTATCAGTTTGCAAACAATATTCTTTGATACTATGATGAACATTTTGTAGCCGACGACCATACGCAGAAAAACTAATTAATTTTTCTTCTTTTGCAACTGGTTTAAACCGATCAAGCTTCACACCTTGAGGCACGGCATACCATTTGTGTTGTGTTTGTTCCTCCAAAAAGGGAAGCGCTCCATGAAAAGAAGTGATGGCAAGATCCCATTTTGCTGACTGTAAAACCCGACGAATTGAAGGTAGTTGTGCCTCAAAAGTATCAAATATGTAAAGTATTTTAACTCCAACATGTCGATCCCAATTTTTGAATAAATCGAGAGGGAAGTTTTCGGGACCCATGAGTATCAGCCAAAGAACATCTGCTTTCAGGTCACACTCAACTTTGGGAATAAATTTTCGCAAGTTACTATATCGAGTTCCATGTCCTATACGATCCTCAATAAACGTTGGTAATTTTCGCTTTGGCATTACTACAGGATGTCCACTCGTAACACGAATTATTTCCTCCTCAAAATCTCGAAGCATTCCATATTCAAAACCGTTGAGAGCTGGGTCAGTAAGTACAATATGCTTTAAGTTCATCATCCTTGTTAGTCAGTCATCAAAGGAGAGCAAAAATAGAAAGTAGGTGAACCATGTTTAACTACAATCTGTACTGCCAGCTCTTGTAAATTTCCTCGAAAATATCATCTAATGATTTGGTGAGACTCCACTCTGGATATTGAGCCTGCATTTTGCTTAAGTCGCTGATGTAGCAAATGTGATCTCCCTCGCGGTTTTTATCAACATATTCGTACTGCATCTTCTTGCCGCTAAGGGTAGCAATTCGCTCAAAAGCCTCTAAAATTGAGCAACTGTTCTGCCTACCGCCACCTAAATTATACACCTCAGCGCAACGGGGATTTCCCCAAAAGGCGTGAATGAACCTAGCTACATCCAGGGAATGGATGTTATCTCTGACCTGTTTACCCTTGTATCCATAAATGCGGTAAAGTTTACCTTCCAAATTGCACTTAATTAAATAACTCAAAAATCCATGTAACTCAACACCACTATGATTTGGTCCGGTTAAACACCCACCACGCAAACAACAGGTTTTTATCCCAAAGTAGCGTCCATATTCTTGTACTAAAACATCAGCTGCTACTTTAGAAGCTCCAAAGAGGCTATGTTTACTTTGATCGATGGAAAAGTCTTCAGTAATACCATTGTAGTAATCTGGATCGCTATAGTCCCAGCGAGTATCTAACTCCTTTAAAGGGATAGTGTTGGGTCGATCGCCATAAACTTTGTTGGTACTCATATGAATGAATACTGCTTCCGGAATGTGTTGGTGAACAGCTTCTAAAAGGTTGAGAGTACCAACAGCGTTAACATCAAAATCATCGAATGGTCGAGATGCTGCTAAGTCGTGACTGGGTTGAGCAGCAGTGTGAACTACCATGTCAGGTTTTAAGGACTTTAGACAATTGAGAATCCCTAAGCGATCGCGAATATCAAGTTCAACATGCTGAAAGTTTTGATGATTTTCTAAAAGACGTTTTTGGTTCCAGCGGGTATCACCAGCAGCACCGAAAAAATCGGCTCGCTGATTGTTGTCGATACCATAAACTTGCCATCCTTCTTTGCAGAAGTAGTCAACAACTTCTGAGCCTATTAGACCGGAGGAACCTGTCACAAGTAATTTATTCATTGTTCTTAAAAGCAATTTTAAATCTGGTTGATTGTTAATTCAATTATTCATTATCGCCGAAAATAATGTTTCTTTTTTAAAGATTTTATAAATTTACACGAACATCTTTTTTAGATAAAATTATATTTTTCTATCTCCCAATAAGAATCTGGTAAAGATAGATTATGTTTGACGATCTTTTTGCCTATGTAGCCAAACCTCGAAGCAACTATATTTCGAGCTTTAGGTATTTTATCAAGCTTCAATGTGATTGATAAATTTGTGTAAATATTTGGAGAGTAACCCAATTGATCTCGCATAATAGATAGGACTTTTTCCGCTTCACTGGCATACGCTAATTTATCTGTAGTCTTCTGTTTTGATTGGCTGCGAAAACCACCCAATGGTGAATATGTTCCATATAGTTCTGCATGAAAATAAAAACGTGACCAGAGTTCAAAGTCACTTGCTAATTTTAAATCTGTACGTACATAACTTCCCGCTTTTTCCCATAGACTGCGACGCCAAAAAGTAGACTCCTGCTGTATTATCCAGCATTTATCCTGACTCTTTCTACCCCAAGGAACGAAATAACCATCCAAAAATGCTTGCCTGGAATAACCAGGAATTGAGCCAAATCCTGTACAGAAACCATCCCAATCCCAGCCGCCAGGATTTAACGTTCCTAGCCACTCAACTTGCGGAAGTTTAGACATAATATTGGCTACTGTTTTTAATGTCCATGTACAATACATATCATCACTATTCAGCCATGCCATAATCTCACCATTGGCATAGGCGAATCCCTTGTTGATAGCATCATATTGACCCTTGTCAGGTTCACTGCACCAGAAGTGCAGATAGCTTTCGTATTTTTTAATAATTTCTAAACTGCCATCTGTTGATCCACCATCAATAATGATATATTCAAGATTAGGATAATTTTGGGACAACACACTTTGGATGGTTGCTTCAAGAAATTCAGCTTGATTGAAAGAAGGAGTTACTATAGAAATTTTTGGCGCTTCTTTAAGCATTATAAATATTTAGCTAAGTCTCATAATGGGTAATTTTGGTCTATCGCTGCTAGGGTTGAGCGTTCCGAATAGTAACAGTTTTGCTCTATGCGTTCGCGTAGCGTGACGGAGAAATCGTCTTCTAATTTTGCAATAGCTGACTGTATAGTTCAATATATCGCTGCGCCTGCACTTCTAGAGGGTATTCCTCTAGAGCGATCGCTCGACAATTTTGACCCATGCGATCGCGTTCTTCACCGTCTTCAAGCAGTTGAATAATCCCATTACAGAAATCTTCTACATCTTCTGGTTGTGCTAGATAACCAGTAATACCAGGACGTACTAAATCGGGAACCCCACCAATCTTAAAAGATACCATCGGCGTACCACATGCCATACTCTCCTGTAGTACCAAAGGTAAATTATCAGCACGGGTGGGAAAAATAAACAGGTCAGCAGCAGAATAAGCTATTGACTTAAGGCGATCGCTGCTAATGTAGCCTAGATTCAAGTTTGACATTCCAACAAGATCCGAGATTGTTTCACTGCTACTGCCAATAGTCAGTAATAAAATTTCTGCTTTCAACGACTCTGGTAAACTCTGCAAGACCTTTAATAACAAGTCACCACCCTTGCGATCATTTTTCAGATTGTCTGCTCCAAACATTAAAACTTTTTTATTTGGTGGAATGTCAAGAATCAAACGACATTGTTTGGTATCTATAGGTTGATAGGCTTGTGTATCAATTCCGTAAGGAATGTAATGAATTGGGAAGCAATTGAGCATACTCTGCTTTGCTTGCTCTGCTAGCCATTTACTTGGAGTAACAATAGTTAGGTTAGACCTGCTATAAACCCAGTTTTTCAGTTTCCACTCAAGATGAGTATTATCTTTGCTAACAGCCGGATAAATATCTGGATAAGGACATTGACCACAACCAATTTTCCAGCGATCGCAGTCAAAACTATAGGCACAATGCCCAGTGAAGCTCCACATATCATGGAGTGTACAAATAGCCGGTTTACTCTCAGTTAATGAAGGTATTGCTAAGTAGTTAAAGTAATCACTATGAAGGTTGTGAAAGTTGAGGACATCTGCTTGTTTGTAGAAGCTATGTTTAGGAATATCAAAGCTACTGATTTTGTTAATATAGTTAAGTCCAAAACCCCAAGTGAAACGATAAAGCTGATTTTCGATGTGGCGTCTAGTGTGAGGAACAACTGCTACGCGATCGCTGCTAGTTTTGACTGTTTCTACGAGTAAGCGCGAATCAATACCCTGATCTAGCAAACCTTGATGTAGTCGGTAGCCTGCGATCGCAGCTCCACCACCAATATCTGATTGATTAATATGTAGTACATTCATATATTAATAACAGAAAAATCCTTTAGCTAATCTTTTCCAAGCAAACATATAACGTATGTCCTGGGATGAAATTACGCAGCAAAGGAGAATTTTTCAGAACAGGTTGTAATATCTGATAACCAAATCGAAAGGCTAAACTTTGCAATAGACGTATTTTGGGCACTTGAGATAATTGTACTGAAATATACCAACCAACGTGATAAGTAGCTAGAGGTTCTATTCTGAATTGCTTAAGCCGAAGAGGAAAAATAGAAGTAAGGCTCTCGAAAGTTGCTTGACACCAGCGAGTCATATGATGAGGAGGTTGATCGAGTAGATTATTCTCGCAATATTGCAGGAAAGATTCAGAATTTGGGACAGATATTATTAATTTTCCGCCAGGCTTAACTAGCTGGATCAAGGATTCTAGAAAAAGACGAGGATCTGAAACATGTTCTAAGACTTGGAAAGCACAAACGGCATCAAATTGGTTTGCCATTTTATGAGAAAATTCATTTAAATTTATCTGAGAAACTGGAATTCCTTTTTGTCGAGCATAGTTAACAGCACTTGAATTAATTTCAATTCCTTGAGCCTCTAATTTTGCTTCTTTACATAATCGGTCTACAAAAGCACCTCTTCCACAACCCACTTCTAATACTTTGTGACACCCCTGTAAATCTTGTAGAGCTACGTCATGCTCCCATTTATTAGGCATATAGTACCAATCGTACTTTTCAAGTTGCTCATAGAGCTTATCAGAGCCAACCGTATTATCAGGCATGAAAAACTGCAACTTTGTTTGATTGCACTGATATAGACAGATTTCTTCATATTCTCCGAGTTCTTCAGCAATGTCTATTTGAAAAACCCGCTTCCAATCAGAGATTATTTGCGTTGTCTGAATATTTTTAAGCCGGGTTACATAGCCTAACTTATTGAGAGGACTAAATACAGTCATTTTTAATTATTTGATTAATTAAGTAGTAACTAGATGATGTTCTTTCCAAGGTAAATCAACTATGACAACACCCATAGAATTGTGTTTGTCGTATTTTGCTAACCGAGTTCCAGTTTCATTGATATTAAAACTGAGAATATGCTCGTGAAGCTCAAAAATTTGTACCATTGGCTGGTGAGCACCGATTGTTATGAAGTAAGAGCCTGGCATTAAAAACATAGCTGGAATTTCTATCGAAGCCTCATATATTCCTGGATTCCGTTCATGACATATATTCGGATGACAATCTGATTGATTAGTTGTAAAAACTGCTCTGACATCATCGGTTTCGATCCGCAATGAAATCTCAGCATTCTGAAGCCTGTCTGTCACTTCATAACTTAAGTTAATCTGAAAAGGATAGCGAACATCTATTTCTGAAGAAATTTTACCTTCATGATTAGAAACTGAAAATTCTTTGAAAAAGATTGGCTTATTTCTACTTGGACTTAGCTTTTTATAGGCATTATTATCACTGTCTGATGTTAAATATTTAGAGACAATTGAGTTAACATCGCCAACATATTTAATTTGACCTTGATTGAGATAGATTGCCTTGGTGCATAACTGTGTTATTGTCCCCATATTGTGGCTGACAAATAATACTGTCCTCCCTTCCTTACCTACGTCCTCCATTTTCCCTAGGCACTTCTTCTGAAACTGGGTATCCCCTACTGCCAGTACTTCATCCACAATCAAAATTTCTGGCTCCAAATGGGCAGCAACCGCAAATGCCAACCGCACATACATTCCAGAAGAATAACGCTTAACTGGCGTATCTAAAAACTTCTCTACTTCGGCAAAAGCAACAATTTCATCAAACTTCTTTTTTATCTCAGCTTTGCTCATACCCAAAATAGCACCATTGAGATAAATATTTTCTCTACCGGTTAACTCTGGATGAAACCCCGTTCCAACTTCTAATAGACTTGCCACTCTTCCTTTAATAGCAATTCTGCCCCTACTTGGTTCGGTAATGCGGCTCAAAATTTTCAATAAGGTCGATTTTCCGGCTCCATTGCGACCAATAATGCCAACTCTATCACCTTGCTTAATTTCAAAAGAAACATCTTTTAAAGCCCAAAACTCTTCTCGTGTTGGGTTAAACTTTGATTCGCTTGAATGACGAAGCTTGCGACCAATTGATTTTGCCCCATTCGCAATCACGTCCCGTAACGCTTTGTAGCTATTTCCTCCTTCTTGATGCTGCAAGATATACGTTTTGCTTAAATTTTCAACTCGAATGATGGTATCAGACATTTGCTTCGTACACTCTCATTGTTCACAAAATTGTCTTATGAAAAGCTTGATGTCTTTGGTCTTATCCAAAAACTATCTCAGGTTTTTGAGGAAGCAAAACTTGCCCTAAATTAAAGAATATAAATATTCAGTATTAACTGCTACTTAAATATAACTTAAGTACACGAACCAATGATTTCAGCAATTTTAGCAGACGCCTTACCCTCGCCATAGAGTGTAGGAGCTTCTGAGGGAGGAGTGAAGTTAGCGATCGCTTGACATAATGTCTCAGGCTGTACCAGTTGATTCCAACCCACCTCTACCGTTTCTTTCCATTCTGTTTCATTGCGGAGTGTCAAGCAGGGACGACCTAAAATATAGGCTTCCTTTTGTATCCCTCCAGAATCTGTAATCACAGCTTTGCAAGCACTTTCCAGCATCAGCATATCCAGGTAACTAACTGGTGGAATTGCCAAAATTGAGTTGGTATTAAGATAGTGACTCAATCCCATTTTTTCGATTTTAGCCTGGGTGCGAGGATGGATCGGAAAAACAACCGAAAAATCTAATTTTGTCAAATTATCGAGAATCGAACTCAGACGATGGCTATCATCTGTATTACTAGGTCGGTGAATGGTAGCAAGATAAAATTTGTTTGGTTGCAATTGATACTTCACAAGAATTTCAGAAGTCTGCTTTGCTTTAGCCTGATAAGTCAAAATAGAATCCATCATAACATCTCCAACCAGGTGGACTCCTTCAACAATCCCCTCTTTTTGGAGACATTCCACTGCTAAAGGGGTAGGAGCAAAGAGAAGTTGCGAAAGATGGTCAGTTACAACTCGATTAACTTCTTCAGGCATTTGGCGATTAAAACTTCGTAATCCTGCTTCTATATGAGCAAGTGGAATACATAATTTTGCAGCAACTAAAGCACCTGCCAATGTGGAGTTAGTGTCGCCATAAACACATATCCAATCAGGTTTGACTTGAAGTAAAAATTCTTCTAGTTTTTCCATCATTCGACCTGTCATTGCCCCATGATTCAGGCTATGAATGTTCAAATGATAATCAGGCTCAGGCAAGCCTAAATCTTGGAAAAAGATATCAGACATTAATGAATCAAAGTGCTGCCCTGTATGAATAATTTTTTCATATATACCAGCACTTTTCAAAGCAGAACTAACTACAGATGCTTTAATAAATTGCGGCCTAGCACCCAATATTGTAGCGATTTTCATCAGTTATTTTTAATACTATAGCATTTTTTAGTCTGCTGAGGTACAAATTTATCTGCGTCCATCAGCGTTTATCTATCTTCATCTGCGGTTAATTCTTTCTTTATTTCTGTACCTGATGAATGTGGGAATCGCTACATATCCATATCGCAACATCCAGGCTTTTTGGGGTTTCAATGCTTGTCGCACAATGAGTTGAACAATGTACTTTAAGTGACTCAAAATCACTCTTGTGACACGCAGCTTAGACTGCCCAAACTGCCTACGACTCAATTGTGCTGGATATTCTACTACTTTATATCCCCTTAACATTGCTTCTGCTACTATCTCTACCAGTCCAAGAAATCCTGGATGTGTGATTGGCACTGTTTCTAGCACTTCCCGTCGGTAGGCTCTAAACATACTTGTATAGGTATAGAGCTTTTGTGGCAATACTAACCTATAAAGCTGTGACAAACCTTTACTGAGAAATAAACGCCACTCTGGAACATTTTTCACCCTACCTTTGGGATGGTAAGGAGAAGCTGTGACAATATCAATATCTCCATGCATTAAATTCAAAAGACCAAGAAGATCTTCAGGATCATAAGTGCAGTCACTATCTATAGTGCAGATAAGATCGGCTGTCGAGTGTATCAAACCAGTTTTTGTTGCTGCTGAAAGTCCTTTATTTTTGGGATGACGGATGATCTGGGCTTGTTGACCAAAGTATTGCTCTAATTTCAAAAATGTGTCGTCGCTGCTACCATCATCAACACAAATAAGTTCCACCGACCTCTCTAAGCGCAGCTTTGCTAATACTGGCAACAGCTTTTCCTTGAGAAATTGAATACTTTCAGACTCATTAAAGCATGGAACAATAATACTTACTGATAGTTTCTCTTTGGTATTCTTCAATTCTAGGGATTGTAAGTTCATTTTTTTAGCTTTTATTAATGACAAAGAGTAGTTTTGAGGACTAACGAAAAATCATCCGTAAATTTAGAGAAAAAAAATCCTTCCTATTTCTAGGAAGGGGTGAAGAGTGGGCTAATGAATACTTTTTAATGAATTTAAGTACAAGCAAGTACAAGCTTATTTATCTTTTGCATGTCAGATAAATAAGCTCTATAAAATCTTAGATATTTGAGAATTTTCGATTTGTCTTACTTATCGAGTAAACGCAATTTTATCTACCGCGACTTTTGACAAAAGCGTCATTTCTCCTGTTTTCCTATCCACAGCTAAAAGAGAATTAGTTTTATCGTTTTCAAACCTAGCAAGTGCAATCAGTTGACCTGATGGAGAGAAAGTTAAACTGAGTAAGTCATTTGGCAAAGGCTCTTTGTTGTAAGTTAATTGTGCCAGTTTGTTAATTAATAATCTGCCAGTAAGTACCGAGATTCTTTGTGGGTCTAGTTGTACTAAAGTTGTGGCGTCATCACGATCAAGGGTGGTAGCAAAAAATGTCCCATCAGGGGCTAGAGCAAGATTGCTAAACCGTATATCTGGTGGGAGATCTGGCAGCTTTAATTCAGTATCATAAGTGACCTTACCATTCTTTGGGTCAATAAGTACCAATTCAAAAGGAGGAGGTCCTCCAGTTTGGCTAACTACACTAATAATTTTGTCATCTTTAGTGGCTACCACATACTCAATAGTACTGTTGCTTTTTTTAAAGCCTGATACTTTTTTAGATTTATTAGATTTTGGAGACTTTTTATCGGTAAATAACAGCTTACTGTAATTACCCTTTTGGTCTGATCCTACGGTACTAGTAATAATTGTACCATCTGAGAGGACAGCCAAACCAGTTATCCGTTCACTGGGTTGACTATGTATAGCTTTACTAACTTTCTCAGTTTTTGTATCTTTATTATCAACTGTTTGGGTTGGAATCTCTGTACTCAGTTTTTCTTCACCACTTGAGAAATCTGAAGAAACTGAGAAATCTAAAGATACTAAGGTCAATGCTGGAGTGCTATTTTCTACATCAGTAGAGACTTTCTTGCTCTGCTTAGTTGTATTAGAGGAAAAGCGTACCCCAATCAGCGATTGCGAGTTTTGTGCAATGCTCTTACCTGCAAAATTGGCGATCGCAGTTGTAGCCGCGCTGACAATTACCATCTGACCAAATCTGCGACGTCTTATTATTAGATTCATGATTTTTGCTCTTACCGTAATTTATTCTACTTTCGTGATAAAAAGTTAGTTTTTGTTGAAAACCCAAAGACAACACAAGTAATGTTCTGGCTATATTTTCGATTTTTCCAACTTACGAGGAAACACTATTTTGTCTACCGCCACTTTTGATAGCAGGCTCATCTCTCCAGTTTTCATATCTACAGAGAAAAGAGAATTATCTTTCTCATTTTTTAAATTAGCAAGAGCAATAAGGTGACCTGATGGAGAGAAGGTTAAGCTAAGTAAGTCATTTAGTAGAAGCTTTGCTCCCATGAGGGACTGTGAAAATTCTAACCTTGGTCTTACCTCCTTTCTTTGGCGATCGCTGTCCTGGGTAACATGAGATTTTTCGCAGGGGGTGGCAATTATTTGCCACCCGCGTTGTCTTTATTTTAAGGTACAATTATGCCGGCATCTGGCGTTTGTGGTCTGGCATTCATATCTGCCAGAATATTGACAACCATTTGCTTGACACGAATATCTGTGCGTGGCGTTGGCACAGTATCACTATCCAATCCAAATGCAAACTGGATAGAACCAGTTGAAAAGACTTTAGCACCACTAGTAGCCGTGTAGCGGACTGCGTTTGAGATGTTGAAATTGGTATTCGCAGGAAGGGTTTGTTGGTTGGACGGTTCATCATCGATCGCCCTTGTTTCAAAGATGACTGGCGACTGCGATAGAATAACTAACCCGCTTGGGGTAAAGCCATTGTTAACCACCGCATCCCATTCATAACCTACTAACTGACCGAGTGAGTCACCGTTGTTTAAGTTGGTATGGGCGTAGTAAGGATCTGAACTGTTGCTCACGATAAAGTCGAACCCACCGTAGAGGACGCTGCTTTTATCTCCGGTGTACAGTACCCCCAGCAATGCATTTTCAGGTCTGTTAATCTGTGCGCCACGGAACTTGTTGGTCGCATTAGCCGAATTCTGTGCTGCAAGCGGATCTACAATCCAATCATACTTGTAGCACGCCATGATTCGGTTGCTTGTCCCTGTACTGGAGTTCTCAAGCCGCACTCGCCAGTAAGCTGTATTAGCGCAGAAAAATCCCAAATTGACTCCAGCATCGCGAGCTTGCTCGACATTATTGCGCTCTTCTAGCGACCAGTACTCGTCATGTCCGACCGATAGAAATACTTTGTAACGCTGGAGCAACTGCGAATTAGCGTGGACATCCACATTCGTGACGTAGGAGACGTTATAACTTTGGGATTCCAACCACCGCACCATATTGTATTCCCAGCGCGTCATAGTGTTGTATTCATTAGTTCCAGCGCCATTGTAGAAGGGGCGATCGTAGGAAACCTTAAACGCTCGCTGACCAGAATCGCTGTTAAATCCATACACGCTGTAACCGCCAGTATTCGTATAAGCCAGATAATTGTTAAAGCTAGCCTGGAACAAAATATCAGCAGTGCGGCTGTCATCGCGGACGACAAACCAAATTGGGAATTGCACTCCGGTCTGGTGAGTCAGTTTGGCAATGTACAGACCACTAGTCCAGTTTGAACCTATCTGTAAGGTATAAGAGGTTGACCAGTTACATTCAACCAGACGAGTGCTAGAGTCCACAGTATAGGGTGGCTGGGTAATACCGTTGAGGGAACCACTGCTAAATATTAGCCGTCCTCCTGCACCGCCGTAATAACCTAAACGGTAAACGTCGATGGTATACGTTCCTAGCTCTGCTAGGGAAACTTTGATATCCAGGCTACCGCCCTTATTGACGCTCGTTGCCGCCGTGTAGCCTACAATCTCATTGTAAGCGTAGTTCGTAATCTTCCAGTTGGTCGTGCCAGGGTTTTGGTTTTCTATATAAATAGCATTGGAGTTAGCAGGAGCCGCTTTGGCTGTGAAGGTGGTATTGCCTATGCCTGAGGCAGTTGCAGTCACAATCGCAGCATCATTTGGTCCACTAGGTATCGCTCCCAAGGTCAACACCGTGCTTGCTTGACCATTGGCAGCGGTTACTGCACTAGTCGGGGAAACAGAACCACCACCACTGGTGACTGCAAAGTTTACAGTGACACCTGACTGTGGATTACCAGCACCGTCTTTAACTTGTACAATCAAGGGGTTGGATAAAGCAGTTCCTACAGTACCAATTTGATTATCACCACTCACCTTGATGATGCTACTACCAACGAGGAATACAATATCGCGGAAATAGTTGCTATTTCGGTAGGAATTTGTTGGCAGAGTATTGGTAGTACCGTAAACGCCGTTGTTGCCGTCAGCTACTGAACTGAGATCCCCATTAACAATAGAGTTTGTAAGTTGATCGTAGGTGAGGGGGAAATAGCTATTGCAGTTAACGCTGACTACGTAAGTTGTGTTAGGTTCGATTGCCAATGGGGTGTTTAAAAGCTGCTGCTGCCAACCTGAGACTGTCTCATTTAAAAAATTAACAGATGCCAGATTTTGACCTGTTGATGACCAAATTTTGCCTACATGGTTTCCAGTTTCACTAGCTGCTTTCCAATAGCGAATAGCTCTAATTTGGCCTCCCTTGGCACTACGAAATTTCATCCCAAGTTCATAGGGAGCACCATCACTAACATCAGGGATGCTTGGTGTCTGATTTGTAAAAATAGTTTGATTGTTGGTTCCCCCAGCAGGATTAGCTGTGGCTGTAAAGGAGACGCTGCCTATGCTAGATGCCGTTGCACTTACAGTATTTGTCACAGGACTTGTTGCACCAGATGCAGCCCCCAATGTGAGCACCGTGCTAGCCTGACCATTGGCATTAGTTACCGCACTAGTCGGGGAAACTGAACCACCACCAGTGGTGACTGCAAAGTTTATTGTCACTCCTGATTGGGGATTTCCAGAACCGTCATTAACTTGCACGACCAAGGGGTTAGGCAAAGCATTTCCCGCTGTACCAGTTTGATTATCACCACTTAGTTTGGTAATTGTCGGAATATTGCTAACGGCGGCGAATACTATGTCACGATAGTAATTGCTATTCCGGAAAGAATTGCTTGGCAAAGAATTCGGATTACCAAACACTCCATTGTTGCCGTCAGCAACTGAACTGAGATCCCCATTGACAATAGAGTTTGCAAGTTGATTAGAACTCATGGGGAAATGGCTATTGCAGTTAACGCTAACTAAATAAGTTGTGTTAGCTTGAATATTCAGTGGGGTACTTAGAGCCTGCTCCTGCCATCCGGAAGCTGTCTCATTGGAGAAAGTAACACTTGCCAGGGGAGTGCCACCCGTTGCTGCCCAGATTTTGCCTACATGGGTTCCAGTTTCACTAGCCGCTTTCCAATAGCGAATTGCGCTAATTTTACCTACCTTGGCACTGCGAAATTTCATGCCCAGTTCGTAGGGTACGCCATCGCTAACATTTTGAATACTTGGTACTTGAGTTGTAAAAATATTTTGGTTGGCCATGATTCTTGCCTGGGATACATTTGTGAAAAATGAAGAAAAAATCAGTTTGATAAATAGTAATTACACTAAAAATCAGCCCGTTTATGGAGTATCAAAGTCAGATGATGACTGACTTTTTCGGGTTAGAATGAGTGATGCTTTTAAATACTTATAATTGGAGTTGAGACTAATTTTGCCTATTAAAGCGCCAAACCTTTATGTAGACAGGCTTTCCTAATTGACAGGCATTTTATCATTCGGAATGAGAAAATGCTTACTACACAATGGTTGTAGCCTTACAAATCGAATTTAGTCTAAACTCCAGTTATAAATATGACGCGATGATCATCTGAAAAATTGTGTTTTCTAGCATTCGATAAAACTTACCCATAACTACCTAAATCTAGACTTAACTGGACAATCATTTGTTTTGGTGTTTACTTCCAGCACAGTCAAGGTGGCGATCGCCAAAAAATATGACTGTCAACAAAAAGCATATTATCAATAATGTATTGAATTTATTCTTAATAAATTCAATACATTACAAAAAGAGTGTTTAAATAAAAAATATGGAGCTGAGATACTTTTTTGACAAACATTCTGATAATTACGCATATTCTGACTATTACTCATGCCTCGATAAGCCTTAGGATTAGAAAATACCTCCCGAAAAATATCGACTATCTCACTGATGAATTCGCTGATTCCTCAATTACGAGCGTAAAGCCGAATCTCTCCCTGATCCATCGAGTCATTCACTGGAAAGGTATGCACTAACCGATGTTGTTGAGTAATCCAGCGATCAACCAGTGGATTGAATTCTGCATAGTTTTTATAGCTCCACTCCGAGAAAGAACGGGGCAAATACACAATCAGTTCAGGTGCATTAGCTTGCATACGTTTCAGAAATTCCTGCTCTTCCTCAGCAGTTGAAAGAACTGATGGAAAAAAGATAAATTCTCGACTGGGGGAGTGAGTTGCTGTCAGAAAATTGAGGAAACTGCTTTCGGGTAACACCAGAACGGAGGAAGCACCATCCTTTTTGATCGCGCTGATAGTTTCTTGGAATGCGTGTGAAAGGGAAGGATATTTAGTATAGAAAGTTCCATAAGATGAATTGACTTCGTAGCGGTACTGACTTAACTCGTGTAGTTGCAGACCACCAGCGATTAGCAGACAAATCAGCAAGTAACGCCCAATGACTTTACCACTCTGCTGAACTATCTGGTAAAGCAGTGTGAAAAATAGCAGGATTACTGATGGGGCATATAGTCCATAGGCAAAGATGCGAAATCCCCAACGGGCATTAAGCAACAATGAGAAAACTAGCAATGCCCACAGAAGTGGTGCATTTTTATCTTGGGGTAATCGGGGCTGCCTGAAGGTGAACCATCCGACGAAAACTGGCAGTGACCAAGACAAATCCGCTAGAGGCTGGTAAATAGACTCGAGAGAATAGTACTTGAGCACTGACGATTTTAGCCCGGTTAGTCCCAAAAGGGAGAAACCGACACTTACAGATGCTTCGGTTAAGCTCATAAACCATCTAGAACTCTTGACCCATGTGAGCTTTGAGATCAAGTGAGCGGCTATTACTGATGCCAAAACGATCGCAGAACTAAAAAAGAAAGCCTTGAAGGGACTATACCAAGCAGAAAAAGTTTTGGCTGGTGAATTCTGAAAAATAGTACTTTGACTCAAAATGCTGAACTTAGGAGATGGAAATAATGATAAATAAAGCGTTTCCCAGGAAACTTGCGTCGCAAGTAAGGTAAGTGGGAGAAACGCACAGATACCTGCTACTAAGATTATGATTATACTTCGCCACACTCTGGTGCGGAGATTTTGAGGAGAGTAGAGGTTGACACCGACTAATACACCTCCAAATGCAGCGACTCCGTACTCCTGCTTGGCAAGTCCAGCCAGTCCACAGGCGATCGCAGCTGCCACTAACCATCCTACTTGTTTACCTTTGCTACTGGTATAGTAGTCGAGGAAATTGAGAGCTAGAAAACAGAATACTATTGCATAAACTGACCCATAACTATAAGGCACGATAAAATTCAATGGACTTGCACCTAAAGCACAGTATATCAACATACATAGGGTGCAAAGAGCTGCCCAATGCCCACTAGTAAGCCGCTTAGCTAGGCGATAAAATAGCAAGGTTGTTAACAAAGCTAAGACCAGACCTACTAAGTAAAACACTTTTAAATGGTGTCCAAATAGAAAAAGGGCTAGTGCATTGGCATAATAAGGAAGTGGACCATAATAGGTTTGTAGATCTCGATAGAGTAATTCCCCTCTCAAAAGTCGAGCCGAAATTTCAACCTCGCGACCAAAGTCTCTGATTGGTTGGTTGAGCATTTTGCCCCAACTAGCCCAAGCAAAAAGGGTAAACCAGCCAAGTACGGCAACTAGCCAGGGATCAAGTTGTGAAGAAACCTTCAACAAATGCTTCTTAACTTTAGAAATTTCGGACTTAGCATTATAAACCATTGTGCGACAATATTCGGATTTTTAAGTCAGATTAATTCGCTCCGAACAATTCACTCGAAGCATTTATTTTTGCTTTTACTCTTCAACAAGTGTTTCTCGAATGATAAATTTTTTATATTTTAAATCGATTCAGTAATTACAGTTTTGATTGAGTCGAAGTTGGGGTGGCGTGTCGCGCCACCCCAACTTGAGAGTGCGCGATCGCCTAAATTGATGATGAAGATACGCCCCGAATTTGATAACCCAAGTTGCGGGTTATTATCCCAATAAAGTGAAATTTCCGGCTACAACTAAACAGCTAGCAAGAGTGGTTGTCCTCACCACTTGGGTCAAGAATGTATATACCACTGGTCCCATTCTCGAATTGAGCATAGAAAACAAATTTGCCAGTATTGTTCAACCCCTTTTTCGAGAAGAAAAGGTTTTTCACATTGGAACCACAGAGATTATCACCCACAGCAATCACTTTATCAGCAACTGGGTCTGACCCCTTGAAAATGCCAACTGTACCATCATCTAAAATAGCCTTGAAAGCAACTTGACCTGCGTCGTTGATTGCGGGATTTTCAAAAAAGTCAAATGGACCCCTATTATCAACAATTTTAGTAGGACTATTCCCAGCGCTAACAGTATAAATGCCCTCCCCTGCAAGCCCCTTTAGAACTCCATGAAAAGCAATACTGCCTGAGTTGTTCATGACGGGAGGGTACAAAAAGCTAAAACTATCATCGCTGGAGTCAATAGTAGTGTTGGAATCAACAATGGTGGTTGTTGCCCCGTCACTATCGACGGTGAATATACCACTACCTCCCGTCTTTAAGCTAGCCGAGAAGCTAATAATGCCTAAGTCGTTGATGGAGTATCCATTAAATTGGCGATAAGCAATGTTGGTGTCAGCAATGGGAGTTGTGACTCCGACTTGATAGAGCAAAATTTTCTGAACGTTGTCTACGTTAGACAAAAAAGCTACAGCACCATTGTTGTTTATTACTGGATCTTGATATACACCTCTAGGCTGGCTGCTCTCGGCGATAGTGGTAACTACTTCATTCTCAACAGTAAATATGCCACTACCTATGGTATTCAAGTTAGCTTGGAAGGGCAGTGTACCTGCATCGGTGATTGTAGGGGTATTTTCAAACAAACTAAAGGGGCTATTATTGTTAGCAATGTTAGTAGTGACCCCACTGCGACTGATGTAAATACCAGTAGCTTTACCTTCAACCAGGTTTGCCGAAAAGACTACAGTGTCTTGATTGTTTATTGTAGGAGAAGACCCGAAACTATTAAATAAAGGGTCATTACTGTCAGCAATTTTAGTGTAAGTGCAAGCAAAAGCCTCACTGGTAACTAGCAAGCTCAGAGAAAGACAAACTGCGGTAGCCACTGAGAACCGTTTTATTGCAATCATGGAATTTTATTAGTATGAAAACATACAATGTTTAGGTATTTTACCTCATTCAAAAAAAATTCAGGCAGGCAGGTTAATTAAATTAATCTTAATATACAAAGTAGTTAATAACTCTTCCATCAAGTTGAGCATTTATACTGATCGCTAAATTTTTGGCTAAATTCGTTAACGTGGGCGACAACTGTATTGTTATTTAAAGTGTCATTGACAAACTGTGAAGTGTTGAGAACGAAAAAATCATCGTGTTCGGTGACTATCTTTGGTACCAAGTGGGAATAGTTTAAGACCTGTAGTGGTTGCATTTTCGTGGCACGATTAATATGTGCTGCCACGATGTCATCTGCTTTAAGTTGTGGGAACATTAAATGCAATCCCCGAAAAAATAATGAGCGCAATTCTTCGTCTGTTTGTTTTAAGAGAGGATCGTCGGAATGTACGTATTTTGGTAAGTAGGTAAGATGCAGTCCCGCTGTCTCCTGTAAAGAGACTAAATTGCTCATACCCAGAATTCCTGTAAAGGGAATACGTTGATCGGCAAGATTAACTATGTAATAAGGAACCAAAGCCTTGCGGGTAATCACTGACATACAGATTACACCGAGATATTCTACTGTAGAGTCGCCAATTTGTACCAAGCTGCGATCGGCAATTTGTTGCAGAATATTTACAGGTCCAGTAAAGATTACTTTGTCAAAATGCTCTTTTGTCTGCTTATATTCAACCCACAGTCCACCTTTTGAATCTGGTTTAACATATTTAACTGCAACACCAGTGCAAATATTACCCCCAGCAGCACAAATTAATTTTTCTAATTGGTCAAAAACAGTTTTGTAACCACCGGCTACATAACCAAGTTGTTCTTTATGTAACTTGCTATCACGAGCGGAAAACAGACGTTTAATATATGACCAAATAAAGACTGCTGAGACACGCTTATAATTCTCTCCTAGTTTGGCTAACAATAAAGGTTGCCAAAGCTTTTCGTATGTATTTTTGCCGGATATTTTTAACAGCCAATCTTCAACAGTAATTTTCTCCAACCGTTGCCAATTATTAATTTTGGAACCATATAGCAAAGTTAAAGCTAACCGAAACTTGCCGATAATAGTTAGTGGCGGAAAGCGCAAAAATTCTATAGTATTGCTAATTGAATACAATTTTTGGTCTATGTAACATCCTGTAAGAGTAGGACGCCAACGCAGCTTATCCCCTAAATTAATCTCCTTCAGAAAATTTATTAACTGAGTATCAGATGGGAGAATAACGTGATAAAATCGATCCCAAACGAAGGAACCGTAATCATGGTAAGTAGCAAGTCCGCCAAGTTGGTTGTTGCTTTCAAAGACGGTTACTTTATGACCTTGCTGCGAAAGTCGGTAGGCTAATGTTAGCCCCATGATTCCGCCGCCAATAACAGCAATATTCATGATTTAATATTTGTAGAGATTAAGACTGCGATGCCATGCAATAGTGCGAGACAGCCCTTCTTCTAATTTCACCTCAGCTTTGACACCAAGAATTTGTTCGCAACGGGTGCTATCGGGTACACGTCTTCTCACATCTTCGTATTTGTTACCTGTAAAAGATTCATAGGGAACAAATTTCACTTTAAGTTCTCCAGGTGTGTTACTAAGTCCCTTGATGGTTTTAGCTAAATCGAGGATGGTTATTTCGCGATCGCTACCAATATTGAAAATTTCCCCATTAGCTTCGGGTTTAATCGTCGCAGCGTAAATACCTGCTACAGTGTCGCTCACATAAGTAAAACTCCGGGTTTGCAATCCGTCACCATGAATGGAAATTTCACCATCGTTTAATATTTGTTCAATAAAAACTGATTGCGGTCCCCCCCACCAAGACAGGTGATGGCGCGGTCCATAAGAACCAAAAAAGCGTAGAATTACAACTGGAATATCATAGCTATCTTGATAAGCAAAAGCTAAATGTTCATCAAACAACTTAGATACAGCATAGCTCCAACGAGCTACTTTCGATGAGCCAATAACTGAGTTATCGTCTTCGTTAAAAGGTAGTTTGGGATTACGACCATATACGTCAGAAGTTGAGGCAAGGACGCATTTACAATTCAAGTTTCGTGCTAATTCTAAAACGTTTTCTGTACCTTGGTAATTAATTTTGAGAGTATCAATTGCTTTGCCGTAACGAGGTATTTTGAAAGCGGCAAGGTGAACGATGCAATCGATATCATTTTCTAAATTTTCAAATGTGCTTTTTTCCGTGACATCTTTTTGGATAAATTGAAATGCTTTATTGCTCAAATGTTCAGCAATATTTTCTAATTTCCCCATTGAGAGGTTATCGATCCCGATGACCTGATGACCCGATGCCAATAGCTTATCTAGCAAGTGAGAACCAAGGAATCCAGCGACACCTGTAACTAAAATTTTGTGAGGAGCTTCAGCCATAAAAGTTTCTTTTTGTTAAATTTAAAAAAGTAAGTCTGGGCTGATTTAATTATGTTTGGACAACAAGAATTACACCCGCTACAATCACAGCGATTCCTAACCATTGGCTAAACACAACATTTTCACGCAGAAAACGATGAGAAGCCAACGGTACGAGAGCAAATGTTAATCCTAGCGCTGGAAATGCCTGACTCAGAGGAATTGTCCGCAATACAATCAGCCACAATACGGTAACAACTACATAAGAGATAAACCAAATCCAAAAATAAGGAGAAAATAACAAGTCTCGAACTGAATTGCTTGTTTCCTTAGCGGAACTAGAACTTTGAAATGCATACTTTAGCGAAAGTTGCCCTGCTGTACCCAGCACGACTATAAGTAATAAAATCAGCCAAGGAATTATATTCATAAATGAATACCTTTCGTGTAAGTTATTGTAACTTTAACTAACTCCTTTCTGGATTTGGCTATTTTTAATTGGAAGCGCTACCAAAAGAACTCCCAAAAAAATTAGAACTACTCCAACTACTCGAATTAGGGTAATTTTTTCATCAAAGAAGTAGTATGAACCGAAAAGGATGCCGACGTAGTTTAAGCTACTAAGAGGATAAGCAATACTTAGTTTGACAGTTCGTAGAGCAAAGATCCAATTGACTATTCCGAGACTATAAACACTCAAAGCCAAGACTAATTGCTGAATAAATGTCCAGGTAAATAATCCTTCACTTTTATTGCTCATAGTATGTTTCATCAGCAATTGTCCAACGATACCAAAGGCAATGCTGAGAAACAAAGTTAAATATGAAATTAATTTCAAACGAGAAGGAGATGATTCAGCGTTCATCACAAATTACCATAAAAAATCAACGTATGGCGCTGTTAAGTTAATGCAAAAAAAGCTTGACTTACAGATTCAACAACTACTTTTTGTGCTGATGCAGTCAATTCTGGAAACATCGGTAAAGATAAAACTTCATGGCTTAATTGTTCACTAATTGGTAGTGAACCAAGGGGATAATTCAAGTTAGAGTGTACCTGTTGTAAGTGGAGAGGGATAGGATAGTACACCATTGAACCTATTCCTTTTTCTTTGAGAAATTTCTGCACGTTACTGCGTTGTTTATCTAAAACCCTGATGGTAAATTGATTCCATACTGAATTTCCTTCCTGCACAGTTGTAGGTAGGACAATGCCTTTAACATTAGCGAGTTGATTTCTGTAATAATCTGCAATTTCAGCCCTCGCAGAATTCCATCGATCCAAATACTGTAACTTGACTAAAAGAACAGCTGCCTGTATTGTGTCTAAGCGGCTATTGAGTCCTAATTCTTCATGCTGATATTTAACTTTACCGCCATGCCTGCGTAAATACTCAACTCGCTCTGCAATTACTTTATCAGAAGTAGCGATCGCACCACCATCGCCAAAGCATCCTAAGTTTTTGGTAGGGAAGAAGCTAAAACAACCAACATCTCCAATTGTCCCGACTTTTTGACCTGACCAGACAGCACCGGTTGCTTGAGCGCAATCTTCAATCACTTTTAAATTATACTTGCGGGCAATTTCCATAATTGCCGTCATATTGCCAGGGCGACCGTACAAATGCACTGGTAATATAGCTTTGGTGCGCTCTGTAATTTTGGATTCAATTAGCTCAGTATCGATATTGTAGGTATTTAAATCAACATCGACAAAGACAGGAGTCGCTCCCACTATACCAATTGCTTCTGTGGTGGCAATAAATGTGAAAGGTGTCGTTATCACTTCATCACCAGCACCAATCCTCAAAGCTCTCAGAGCTAAATGTAGCGCATCTGTTCCAGAGTTACAGGAAATTACTTGATCGCAACTCAAATATTGAGCAAACTCTAATTCAAACTCTTTGACTTGCGGACCCATAATGTAGCGTCCACTAGCCATGACTGCACAGATATTTTTTTCTATCTGGGCTGCTATACTTTGATATTGACAAGTTGCGTCAAATGGGGGAATATTCACAATCGTCATTCCATCCTTTTAATTTGATTTTCACTGCAATATTCATAGGTGCGATCGCAAGCTTTACAAATAGTAGTTTTTTCAAATTCATCTAACTTCGCACCGCACTCACACATCCAACCAACTTGCTTTGCCGGATTTCCATAAACTAGTGCGTAATCGGCAATATCTTTTGTCACAGTTGAACCAGCACCAATAAATGCATAACGTCCAATTGTATGACCGCAAACAATTGTTGCGTTTGCACCAATTGTCGCTCCTTGCTTCACCAAAGTTACTAAATAATCATCGATTGTATTGCGAGGAAAAGCAGAACGCGGTGTATTAATGTTGGTAAAAACACAACTAGGACCGCAAAAAACATCATCTTCTAAAATTACACCCGCATAGAGAGAGACGTTATTTTGAATTTTGACATTTTGCCCAATTTTTACCTCAGAAGCAACAAATACATTTTGTCCTATTTTACACTTTTCACCAATCACCACATCTTTCATAATGTGGCTAAAATGCCAGATTTGACTTCCCGCACCAATCGTACACGGCAAATCAACATAAGCTGATTCATGTACAAAATAATCTAAACTTTTTGCCGTTGAGGCACTATCCGTTGACAACTTGAACCTCCTTTAAGTAAACAGCTTTCCCTGAAGATTCTAGCGATTCTTGAGCGGACTGTAAAACAGTCAAAACATCAATTCCGTTTTGAACGTTGGTTAGGGGAATCTGTCTGCTTTCTACACAACTAAGAAAATGTTTGCATTCTTGCGTTAGAGGTGATACTGCCTCAAGAGGAATGACAATTTGAGAATTTAATTTGAGTACGGGAATATCATCTTGCAATTCAGCTTGCTGGTCGTAAAAAGTCAACTTGGCATCAACAGAAACATCATCAAAGACTAATGTACCAGAATCTCCAACTACTACAAGTCGCTGTTCTTTAAAAGGATGCAACCAACTGACAAAAATATGAGCTTTGATTTGCTCAAATTCTAGATTCACAAGACAAAAATCTTCAACTTTGCCTAAGGTAGCACTACCTACAGCTTGTACAGTTCTAGGTAATTTGCCCACAAATCCGAGAATTGAACATATGTCATGAGGAGCGAAGCTCCAAAGCACATTTTCTTCAGTTCTCACTTTCCCAAAACTTAAGCGATTGGAATAAATATATCGCAGTTTACCAATTTTTCCTTCAGCGACAAGAGCGCGAAGTTTAACTAAAGCTGGGTGGTACTCTAGTAAATGTCCAACCATGAGAATGCGATCGCTTTTAAAAGCAGCATCTATCAAAAGTGCATCTTCTAGCGTCAAAGCCAAAGGTTTTTCAACAAACACATCTTTGCCGGCAGCTAATGCTTGCACTGCTAAACTTGCATGAGTTGGTGCTGGGGTAGCTATTACTACCGCTTGTACATCTGGCATTGCTAATACTTTGGCAAAGTCAGAAACTGCCTCAACATCAAATTTTGTTTTTAACTCTTCTAAAATTTGCTGGCTGGAATCACAAATTATCCGCAGTACACCTAATTGAGCAAATTCTCGAACTAAATTCTTACCCCAATATCCACAGCCTATTACTGCTACATGTTTATCACAGCGAGGTATCATAAACAATTCAAAATCCCCAATAATCAAAGAAAGCAGATTATTTCGCACTCAAGCAACAACCGTATTTTCTGTTTTTAAACCTTTTGTTGCTAAAACGTTGCGGGTATCAACAATTAAGGATGAATATTCAGCTACCAAATCATAATCGACATTATCATGATCGGTGATAATGATAACGGCATCAAACTTCTGCAAATTTTCTTGGGTTAAAGATACAGATTGTAAGTTTATTTCTGGATAATGACGATGATTGCAACACGTCGGGGCATAAGGATCGTGATATTCTATATGTGCTCCTTGCCTTTGTAAAAGCTGAATTATTTTCAAAGAAGGACTTTCGCGCTGGTCGTCAACATTTTTCTTATAAGCTACTCCTAAAATTAGAATTCGAGAGTTTTTCAAAGGTTTGCCGTGATTATTCAGTGCTGCAACTAACTTATCGACTACATAGTTAGGCATTAAAGTGTTCACTTCACCTGCCAATTCAATAAATCGTAAAGAAACATCATATTCTCTGGCTTTCCATGTTAAATAAAATGGATCTATAGGAATACAATGTCCACCCCATCCTGGACCTGGATAAAAAGCATGGAACCCAAAGGGTTTTGTTTTTGCGGCTTCAATCACTTCCCAGATATCTATATCCATTTTTTGAAACAAAATCTTTAATTCATTTACCAATGCAATATTGACTGCGCGGTAAATATTTTCGAGAATTTTAGTTGCTTCTGCGGTTTCAGTTGATGATACAGGAACAGTTGTGGCAATTATTTGATTGTAGAGAGTTTCAGCTAAATCGCGGCATAAAGTTGTGATTCCACCTACTACTTTTGGGACATTAACTAAAGAGTAATTTTCATTTCCCGGATCTTCGCGTTCGGGAGAGTAAGCGAGTGAAAAATCTTCACCTACTATAAACCCGCTGCGAGAAAGTATCGGTAGCACTACTTCTTTGGTTGTACCTGGGTAAGTTGTACTTTCTAAAATAATCAACTGTCCTATTTTTAAGAAACGAGCGATCGCATAACTTGTATCGACAACATAACTTAAATCTGGTTCTCTATGTATACTTAAAGGAGTCGGAACACAAATGACGATCGCATCAACTTCCCCCAAACGACTCATATCGCTGGTGACATCAATTAAGTTATTTTTTAAATCTTCTGAAGCAATATGTTTTATATATGATTCCCCAGCTTGAATTTGATTAATTTTCTGGTGATCTACATCAAATCCTAATACTGAAAAACCTTTTTTAGCAAAAGCTGTTAAAATTGGCAATCCTACATATCCCAAACCAATAATTCCAATTTTTGCTTCTTGATTTTCGATTTTATCTTTGAGTTCTTTTAAAAGCATCCTGATTTACTCCAAAAAAACGATTTTCAACTCAGCTAGCGAGTAATTTTAGTTTACTCGCTGAAGAAATTTGAAGTTTTACTATTTAATTTGGAATTCTTGATCGATGGGAATATCGCAAATCTTCAACACGCTATAAGGGTGTCGCGTTGTGCGTACAAACCCTGCCGATCCAGGTTCTAAAACCCTTAAGATTTGTAGTCCACCCAGGCAGACTTGGTTTGTGTAGCCCCAAACTTCTAACCTGAGATTGGTGCATTTTTCAATTCCTACCTAAATTACGTCAGCAAATGTCCGTTCCATTTTGCGGAAATACCAAATGCCAGTTATCAGTAAAAATACAACTAGTCCCACAGATAACATGAATCCAGGCAAGTAAAGTTTTGACTCACCACCTAAAATAGCCCAGCGAAAGCCATCAATTACACCCACCATTGGGTTTAAAGAATAAAGCAAACGCCATTGCTCTGGAACAAGGCTGCTAGTAAAACCTACGGGCGATATATATAAGCCAAATTGGACAATAAACGGCACAATATAGCGAAAATCTCGGTATTCTACATTTAAGGCAGCCAACCACAAACCGACTCCGATTGATGCGGCAAAGCCAATGCCGATGAATAACGGTAGTGTAAGTATGCGCCAACTCGGAACAAAGTTATACCAAGCCATCAGCCCCAACAGAATCATGCCGGAAACCATGAAGTCTACAAAGCTGACAATCACTGCACTGATGGGCACAATCAGACGCGGAAAGTAAACTTTAGAAATCAAGTTGGCATTGCTAATTAAACTGTTGCTGCACTCACTCAACGCAGTAGAAAAAAACTGCCAAGGTAGCATGGCAGCAAATACCAAAATTGGATACGGTACTCCCTGCGATGGTAATTTGGCAATATTTCCAAAGACCACGGTGAACACCACCATTGTCAAGAATGGTCGGATCAATGCCCAAGCCATGCCGATCGCTGTTTGCTTGTAACGCACCAAAATGTCACGCCAAGCAAGAAAATAGAACAGTTCCCGATAGCGCCACAGGTCTTTCCAATATTGCCGCTCGGTGCGTCCGGCTTCAATCACTAACTCGTGGTTGGAGCCGATCTCTTGATTATTCATAAATTGATGCTTAACTGACAAATTTAAAATCTTTGATGTTGTTACAACCAACTAGCCGTGAATGCCTGCGAGTGAATTCTCCTACAGAAGGGTTGCCTTGGGGATCGACTACTCCTGCTACCTGTTGCCAAAGCTCCCGTGGTGCTGCTGAAAGTTCATAGGTGCGCTCATCTAACTTGCGAACGTGATACCATTTTGTGTCTTGGCATTCTTGACACCACAAAGCTTCTAACCATTCTCCCTCTATGGTAACTGCGGTTTGGGACTTTACCAGCATCAATGCATTCCGTCGGCTCATACCGCGTTGCTGCAACTGCCCTGGTTGATCGGCAAACAACTGATATTTTTGACTCATGCTATCGAGATAGCAGTTATGAACTGGACAATATATAGCCCGTCGTTTTGAACGTTTCCGATTTCGATCACACCTTCTCTGCAATTTCGACCTCCCAATACCAATAAAAAAATACAAAAGGAAGGTTACGTTGGAGGGACTGAGATCAAAGAGACCATCAAAGCCCAACTCCTAATTTCATAACTTACTATTCAATTTTCGAGTACGCGATCGCCTCCAAAGTTTCCAGTGTCGGCATCAATTGAGAATAATCTCAATCAAGTTATCGCTCACGATTTAACAAACACAAAATCTAGCCGAGTTTTGTTCTGAAGCAGAACTTATTTACTCAATCTATATATGTAATATCTTACACTCTTTTTCGATAACAAATTTAACTCTTAATTAAATTAAATATTAAAATCAAGTGAAGCAATTTTCATGTTTATAGCAGCCGTTGAGAAAGCAAAATTTCGCCAAACCAACCATTCATGCTGGCAGGACAAGCAATTGCAATTGCTGTTACTATCTGCTCATAACTTTTATGAAACTTTATCTGTTCATCATATTTCATCATCCAATATCTAAGTTGATAGCTAGAAAATACAACCATTTTCACCTTTTCTGGAGCCAGTTCCCCATCTTATTTTTGATGGTAAGTAATTGATGAATACATAGTAATTTATATTACTTACCATTGGAAGGATATTTTGATTGGGTAACAAGAGTAATGTAAATCTTTATGTTCCCAAGATGAAGATTTCTTGTGACTACCAAATATCCTAAACAACTTACTCTCCACGGCTTTGAGATACGGTTCTCACGTCTTCAGACAATATTGCTCTTGCCAAAACATCTAAGTATTGTTTGGAGATAATTTTCGGTGTGAAATGCGATCGCAAATATTGACGTCCGGCTTTACCCATGCGTTCTCCTAGTTGGCGATCGCGACTGAGCAAGCGAATAAATTGAGCCAGACCATTACTGTCTCCATTCTCAAAGGTGCTACCACAGTCGGCTTCAGCTATGAGTTGTCTCAGGTATGAATAAGAAGAGCAAATCACTCCTATCGGTCTTCCCGATGCTAAAGCTGAGTAAAGCTTGCTTGGGGTGACTAAATTTTCTGTACACTCATCCACACTTACTAGGGACAGATCGCAAGCTGTTAGTGAGTAGGGCAACACCTGTTTGTCTTGATAGGGTAGAAACATAAAATTGCTCAACCCTAATTGATTCACTTGCGAAATCAACTCATCGCGTTTTGCTCCACCACCAATACAGACAAACTGAATTGGCTCATCTTTAAGTTGCTTTGCCGCTTCTAGGATGGTATCCATGTCATGACACCGACCCAGATTACCAGAGTAAAGCACGGTAAACTTATTAACTAGGTTGTACTTCCAAGCAAACCAGTTTTCTTGCTTGGCAATTGGCACAATCGAGTCAGGGTCTGCCCAACTGTGAATCACAGAAATCTTATCGGCTATCTGCGAACAATTTGCCGCTACCTGGAGTTTCATTGCTGGACTCAGAACGATGATCCCCTTAGCATTGCGCCAAATCTTTTTATTCAGGGCTTGCCATAATCGCGCTAGCCAGTGATGCTTAGGAATTACTCCCAGAGCGATGGCAATATCGGGATAAAGGTCATAAAGGATGCAGATATAGGGAATTTTAAACAACAAATAAGCCAGATATCCCACAAGTGGCAAAAATGGCGGAGCTGTTGTCACCAATAACACGTTGTTGCGATGTCTAGCTCTAAATAGATGCAGCGCTGCCCGCAACGTATACAAAACACCATTGACGGCTTTGCCGCGAATTCGTCCAGGCCACAGTTGAGCAGTGCGCGATCGCTGAATTCGCACTCGACCTATTCGTTCAACTGCTGGAGCAATCGAAGTCCGGAACGCATATCCTGGTTGACTTGTAAAAACTTCAATATCTATCCCAAGATACCCTAAATGTCTCACAAGTTCCTCAATCAACTGTCCTGTAGCCGCATAGTCTGGGGGAAAAAACTGAGTGATTACAGACAATTTGAGCGACTCTGGAGTTTTTAGAGAATGTTGATTCTTACTATCTAACTCTGAAGATATGGATTTCAATAATTTGATATTAATCCATTCATTAAGTCTCATCGGCTACATCCTAAACCTTGATTTGAAACGTCACTTAAATGCTCAAGCCATTAATTGACATGAGAAATTTGCCTGTGTTTATAACTGCGTACAACTTGCTTCAGGCTATGTACGAGTGCTATTTAATGGGTAAAATCCTAAGATTTAGGAAGGTAACGGCAAGCCGACCTCATAATGCAAGCGATTAATACGAAGCTAGACTGATTAGGTCTCGATTGCGATGTATTAGTCAACTGTACAAAAGTTTCCTGAAGCTCAGGGACGACATCGTATTTGCAAACTTTCTTGGTATAAAGCTTATTTACATAACCTCTACATCATTTAACTTGATAATACGCACCTATTTTGGACAGAACAACACATGAAACACACATCAGAACACACAACACAATAATAAATCTAATTAAGAACATGCAGTTGTCTACTACCGAAAGCGTAGAAGCTTAGGTAAGTCGCTCTTTGGGCTGCTAGGGAACTTTTCTCGACTTCCAAAGAGGACTATTAAGATGGTAGCCGTCACTCTAAACTGCTTTTTGGTTAAAAACTCCGAGCACACCTAGAATAAATGAGATTGTAATCATTTTACAATTATTAGTCTTGCAGGTATTTTTATTTTATTACATCTAGTTGTTGTCTGGAAAACAATGTTTCTTTTTTTTCACTCGATGTAATTTCTAACTAGAATACCATGTTTCAAATTTGCTTAGACACTTCATCAAAAATTTATATAAATAGACTTTTTTTTTACACCATCTTAATCACATTAACAATTATTTCCGTATAAATTATGAATAGCCCAAATTTAAAGGATACTTGTTACTAAGTAGCATTACATAAAATTTATTTTCATTGATAGTAGGAATATGATCTTAATTTTCTACTATTTAATATGTCAGATAAATTGTCATCCACAACTATTTAATGTATATTTTTTTACGGAAATAGCTTAAATAACTTTACCTAAAAAAATTATGCGTTTTTCAAATGTTTAGAATCTATCCCATTGATAAAACTCTTTGAATCCAAATATGAATAGTAGGAAGATCAAGAAATGCATTTAAATATACTTTTAGACGTTCACGGTCGTACAGACAGTATTTACATTGATACCAAGCAAAACAAGGTTATTGCTGGTATCAAGTGATAGATATTTTGATTGGTCTACCAATATATTTTCTTAGTTTTCCAAACTATGAATGGTATTTGGGGTCGAATCCCTCGTTTACCTAGACTCGCACGTTTTTGTTTCGAGTCATACCCCTTATCGGCAGTCAATACTTTAAGTCGTAACGAATATCTACCGCGTTTATTTCAAGGTTTTTAATTTGACTTTCGATCAGATGAGCTTTTCGATGCCCACATATCACCATGCGCTAAGTAGCACCATCGACAAGATAGTAATCAGAATGTACAACAGACTATTTAATACACGATGATATGGTGCATGAGGCATTCCTTTACACCTAAGACGTGCCTCCTCCGAAAATATATCTTCAAACAACTTTCATTTCTTCGTCACTCAGTCCTTCAAAACGTCCAGCTAGTGATGCAGCCTGATAACAGCACAACACATTACCACATTTTCATATTAATGGGATAGGTTCATTAAACTTATACTTTTAATCGGAAACTTAATAAAAGTCATAAAGAAAATCTAGTAATTCATGTCATAATATGTGTTATGTAAGGATAAGAATAAATTTGTAAGTCGTAAGCTTGCAGTAACTTATACCATAGTCACTGCATCTAAATTAAGATTTTTGGTATAGTTAAATTATGATTGCGAAAAACTTTTATAAAAATCTTTTTTGACTTGTTAGCAAGTATTCATCAATGATGGAGAATAAATCTTCTCAAGCCTCAAGTTCTGATCAAAATAAGAACTTAAGCTCTCCATTTCTTCAGGCTCAACCTTTTACGGAGTCGGAAGGACTAGGGGATGATTGGAATTTTCGTGATTTTCTGGGTATTTTACGGCGGCGATCGCTTATCATTGCAGGGGTAGCCGTGCTTGTAATGATAGCTGTTGTCAGTTCGTCACTAAGACAAAAACCAGAATATGAAGGCAATTTTCGGCTATTAGTAGAACCTCTTAATGATGACAGCAAAGTGGTGGATGTTGTCAAAGAGGCTAACGTAGACAAGTCTAGCCTAGATTACGAAAGTCAAATACAGGTTCTTAAGAGTCCTAAACTGATCGGAGACATTGTTAAGGAGTTGCAACATTTCTATCCAGAAATAAATTATAGCTCTTTGGCAAATTATCTAACTATTACTCGCTTAGGTGAAACCAAAATTATAGAAGTTCGCTATCGAAGTAGCGATGCAAATAAGATTAAAAAAGTCCTAGACACAATTGCGATAAATTACTCAAATTACAGCAAGGAAAAGCGTCAAACGAAGTTAAATAATGGGATTAAGTTTGTTGAAACACAACTACCATCCTTACAGAAACGAGTTGATGAAATTCAAAAGGATTTGCAAATTTTCCGGCAAAAATACGACTTTATCGAGCCAGACACCCAGGCACAGCAAATTGCTACTCAAGTCAATAATTTATCTGGGCAACGATTAGCAGTTAATCAGCAATTAGCACAAGCTCGTGCTAATTTAGCTGGCTTACAGGGACAAGAAGGAAAACTGGCAGCGCTGAATAATGCTACTGTGTATCAGCAGTTAATTGTTCAGGTGGGGCAATTAGAAACTCAGATTGCTGCGGAGTCAGCTCGTTTCCAGGAAAATAGCCCAAGCATCCGAACATTAAAGGATAAACGGAATAACCTGCTGCCCTTGTTAAGCCAAGAAGCACGGCGATTTTTGGATGTAAAAGTTGCAGAAGTAGCGACTCAAGTTCAAAGTTTAGAAGTGCAGAGCCAAGAGCTTGCCAAAGCCGAACAGAAACTCGAACAAAGACGCAAGCAATTGCCAGTCTTGGCACGGCAATATACAGAAATGCAGCGAAATTTGCAGGTTGCAACTGAAAGCTTGAATCGTTTTCTGACTACTCGCGAAACACTGCAAATTCAGGTGGCTCAGACAGAACTGCCTTGGCAGTTAATTCAACCCCCAACTAAACCTGAAGCTCCTATATCTGAGGATATAAAACGTAGTTTAATTACAGGATTTTTGGCGAGTCTAGCCATAGGAATTGGCATCGCCATACTAATTGAAAAGCTGGATAATACTTATCATACCGCTCTTGCTCTGAAAGAGAAAATCAAAGTGCCGTTGTTAGGAACTATTCCATTTGAAAAGCAGATCCAAAATAGTCAACATGGCACAAATAAACAAAACATTCCTATAGTAAGAGTAGCAGATTCGCTACGTCAGAGTGTTCCTGGGTTAGTCGTAATACCCGACCATAAATATAGCAATTATTCCGGAAAATTTTTAGAAGCTTTACGGGTACTTTGTACGAATATTCAACTGCTCAGTTCCGATCGCCCAATTCGCTCGATAATTATTAGTTCAGCTATGTCTGGTGACGGTAAGTCTACAGTTGCATTTCATTTAGCTCAAATAGCTACAGCAATGGGACAACGAGTACTACTTGTAGATGCCGATCTGCGACAGCCCACGATTCACACTTTATCAAATTTAAATAATCTATGGGGATTGAGTAATTTAATTTCGACAAACTTGCCAGTGGGGGAGGTGATTCGGAAAGTACCTTCGATGAAAGAATTATCTGTAATTACTTCTGGACCGATACCACCCGATCCCACCAAGTTGCTCTCCTCGGAAAAGATGAAGCGACTGATGGAAGAATTTCACAACACCTTTGACTTGGTGATATATGACGCTCCTATATTAGTTGGACTAGCTGATGCTAGCCTGATAGCACCTCATACTAATGGAATTTTGCTTGTGGTAAGGATGGACAAAACAGACAGTTCTGTTCTCAAGCGAGCTTTGGATAACTTGAAACTTTCGCGAATGAGTGTTTTAGGTGTGGTTGGGAATGCTCAGAAAAATAATTAACAAGTTGCAACCGTCGTAGAGACGTAAAGAGTGGAACGTCTCTACAATATGTGTAATTTACCAGACATATATCAGATGCATATTTATCTGAAAGAAAATTCGCTTTTTGTAAATTTTTTGCAATCCTGTTGACTCTCTAGCCGAGTGGAGAGCTGACAATGGAATCAGGAAATCAGATGAAGAAAGTTATGCAACTCGTGTCTTTGAGAAATAGGTTTTTGGCGTTAACCTTGAGTGCGATCGCCTCAACTAGCGGGTTACTTGCAGCTTGTAGTGCTGACCAAAAACAGGCTCAAACACCAAACGCTACCACTACCAATGCTAGCGACAAGCAGCAGATGCACGGAAGTGGGATGAATCACAGTATGGCAATGGATTTGGGTCCAAGGGATGCTAACTACGATTTGCGGTTCATCGACGGGATGAAACCGCACCATCAAGGAGCCATAGAAATGGCTCAGGAAGCACAGCAGAAATCAAAACGTCCGGAAATCAAAAAGCTAGCAGACGAAATCATCAAAGCGCAAAACAAAGAAATTACTCAGATGAAGCAATGGAGAACAGCTTGGTATCCCAAGGCTGGGGATAAACTAATGGCTTATGACTCTAAAATGGGTCAGATGATGGAGATGTCATCTGACCAAAAGAAAGGCATGATGATGAACATGGACTTGGGTGCGGCTGATAAAGATTTTGACTTGCGCTTTATCAATGCAATGATTCCTCACCATGAAGGTGCTGTAACAATGGCACAAGATGCGTTGAAAAACTCTCAACGTCCGGAGATTAAGAAACTCTCCCAAGAGATTATTAAATCACAAAATGCGGAAATTAACCAAATGAAGCAATGGCAAAAAACTTGGTACAACAAGTAAGCTTGATTTCATCCTGATTTCATTTCTCAATGCCAGACTGGGAGTTATCTTCTAGTAAACTATTTACTGGACAAAACTTGACATTTATTGACAAACCGCCCAAAAAAACCTGACAGATAAGCGCAATTCCAACACTTACGGAAGCGCTCCACATAGCTGATGAAATCCAGTACTCAAGGATTATTGAATCGCCATGCCTAATCTGCGTTCCCAAACAGCGATCGCAATTCGCACTAGTTCTGGCACAATCTTAAGCCTTTTTTTGCTGGCTAGTCCCGCAGCAGTTTTGGCACACGGGGGACACGGTGATGAATTTAATCAAGAAAGTGAAGCTACTCAATCTACTGGCTCGATTCAAGTTGATGCCCAAACTGCTCAACGTATAGGAATTAAAATCGAGCCAGTTAAGCGCCAGAAGCTAGCTGTAGGCATTAAAACCACCGGACAGATTGAAACTCTACCCAGTCAAAAAGTAGAAGTAACTACGCCGATTTCTGGGGCGAAAGTGGTTGAGTTGTTGGTGGAACCTGGGGCAACAGTCAAACAAAATCAACCTGTAGCCGTTTTAACTAGTCCTGACTTGGTGACGCTGCGTGTAGAATCTCAAGAAAAACTTGCTCAAGGTCAAGCTGACTTGCGCTTCAGCCAAGCTGACTTAAAGCTAGCAGAGCAAAACTACGAGCGATATCAACAAATAGCTGCTGCGGAAATCGCCCAAACACAAAGTCAAGTATCATTTGCTCAAGAGAAATATAACAAAGATAAGCAGTTAGCTGATGCTGGGGCTTTGCCAAGACGCAATGCTTTGGAATCTCAAACTCAGCTAGCATCAGCTAAAGCTGACCTCACCAAAGCTTCCAGCCGGCGAGATGTAATTGAGGCAGAAAATCAATTACAACGTGCTTCTGCCGCCGTGGAAGTAGCTAAATCGAAAATTAAACTCAGTAATAAGACGTATACAACTCGGCTGCAACAATTGGGAAACCGTGCCAATGACAAAGGACTGGTGACGGTGACGGCTCCGATTTCTGGTAAGGTTGCCGATAGGGAAGTTACTATAGGTCAATCTTTCCAGGATGCGGGGGGCAAGTTGATGACGATTGTCAATGACAGTCGAGTTTATGCCACTGCAAATATTTATGAAAAAGATTTAAATAAAGTAAAGACAGGTCAAGCAGTAAATGTCAAAGTTGCTTCATTACCTGACCGTACTTTCACTGGTAAAATTGCTGTAGTTGGGTCAGTGGTAGAAGGGGAAACGCGGACAGTACCTGTAAAAGCGGAAATAGTTAACTTCAGTGGAGTTCTCAAACCAGGGATGTTTGCAGAACTTGAAGTTTTAACTGACAAAACATCGACAGCGATCTTGGCTATTCCCAACTCGGCTGTTGTTGAAGCCAATAATAAAAAACAAGTTTACGTGCAGAATGGTGATGCTTATCAAGCAGTTGAAGTTACTTTAGGTCAAACCTCTGGGGATATGGTTGAGGTGAAGACTGGTTTATTTGAGGGAGATTCAATAGTTACCCAGCGTGCTACTCAACTTTACGCACAGTCTTTGCGGGGGGGTAGCAAGTCGCAAGAACATGAAGACAAGGAAGCGATCGCACAACCAACGCAAGTCAAAATGCCCAACTTACCAATACCGCTATGGCTAATTGGAGTTGGGGGAGGTGCTGCGTTAGCGAGTGTAGCTTTTGTAGCTGGGAGATTTTCGTTGAGTAAGGGCAGAAAAGAACTTGATGATGTAACGTCACAAAACACTTGGGATGATAATCATCACGTTTTGCAATCGAAAGTTAAAAAATTAAGTCAAGATGCTTAATTCAATTGTGAAGTGGGCGATCGCTCAACGGTGGCTAGTCGTCATCGCTTCGATTATCATCAGTCTGTGGGGATTTCGCGTTCTCACACAAATGCCACTAGACGTTTTTCCTAATTTTGCACCCCCACAAGTAGAAATTCAAACTGAAGCACCAGGACTCGCACCAGAGGAAGTCGAATCTCTCGTCACTCGACCGATAGAAAGTGCGATCAACGGTACTCCCGGTGTGGAAACGGTGCGTTCCTCTTCTGCGGTGGGGATATCTGTTGTCAAAGTTATTTTTAACTGGAATACAGAAATTATTCTGGCTCGTCAATTAGTAACTGAACGATTGCAACAAGCTCAAAGTCAACTACCGAAAGGAGTAGAATCGCCACAAATTTCTCCTACTAGTTCTCCTTTGGGTGCTGTTATTAAATACGCTTTTACCTCGGAAACTACTTCTTTAATGGAAGTGCGTCGGATTATTGACTGGCAAGTTAAAAATAGACTTTTAGCGGTTCCAGGTGTTAGTCAAATCGTCATATTTGGTGGAGATGTCCGTCAATATCAAGTTCTCGCAGATCCAAATAAATTAAAAGCCTTTAATGTATCTTTAAAAGAAGTTACTGAAGCTACCGAAAAAGCAAACGTGAATGCTCCTGGGGGATTTTTAATCAATCCAGACCAAGAACTTTTAGTTAGGGCAATTGGGCGAATTGAGTCTATTGACGAATTGAAGCAATCAGCAATTACTGCTCGAAATGGCACACCAGTGCTACTAGGTCAAGTTGCTGATGTGAAAATTGGTGCGGAACTTAAACGCGGTGATGCAACTTTAAATGGCAAGAAAGCGATTGTTGTGGTAGTTAATAAACAACCTCAAGCTGACACGCCAACTGTTACCCGCGCAGTTGAAACGGCAATGTCAGAAATTAAAGGTGGCTTGCCTAAAGATGTCAAAGTTACTGTTACCTTTCGTCAAGAAAGTTTTATTGAAGCTTCGCTGAAAAATGTAGAAGATTCGCTGCGTGATGGCATTATTATTGTCTCTGTTGTTTTGATTTTGTTTTTGATGAATTGGCGGACAGTTATTATTAGTCTGAGCGCAATTCCTCTATCTCTACTTTTAGGGATGATAATTTTAAATTGGACGGGACAAGGTATTAATACGATGACCTTGGGTGGATTAGCTGTTGCTATTGGTTCGGTGGTAGATGATGCAATTGTGGATATGGAAAATGTCTACCGTCGGTTACGAGAAAATCAGCAAGCAAAAACACCAATTAATCCATTACAAGTTGTATTTAATGGGTCAGTTGAGGTGCGGGTTAGCGTACTTTTTTCAACAGTAATTATTGCTGTTGTCTTTGCACCAATTTTTGCTCTTTCGGGTGTGGAAGGTCGTATTTTTACGCCGATGGGTGTATCTTATTTGCTTTCAATTGTAGCTTCAACTTTGGTCGCACTAACGCTGACTCCTGCGCTGTGTGCGCTGTTGTTGGTAAATCGTCGTTTACCAAATGATGAAACTTGGTTAGCGCGATTTTCACATAAAATATATCGTCCAGCTTTAATGTTTTCTATTCGTCGTCCGCAGATTATCTTAATTGCTGCTACGGCTAGTTTTATCGCTTCAATGTTGATTTTGCCATCCTTGGGACGAGTATTTTTACCAGAGTTTCAAGAAAGTTCACTTGTCATCTCTACTTCTCTTTATCCAGGACAATCTTTAGAAGCAACTAATACAGCAGATTTAGCGATTCAAGATGCTTTGAAGAATGATAAACGATTTGCAGCCTTACAGTTACGTTCCGGACGTGCTCCTGGTGATAGTGATGTCGGTGGTGTCAACTTTGGGGAACTAGATGTAGAGTTGAGTCAGTTGGGAATAAAAGACAGGAAAGCAAGTATTGAAACGCTACGGCAAGAATTTGCGAAAATACCGGGTGTAGCGGCAAATATAGGTGGTTTTATTTCTCATAGATTGGATGAAGTGTTGTCAGGAGTAAGGAGTGCGATCGCTGTCAAAATCTTCGGTTCCGACTTAGAACAACTCCGCATTATTGGGAAGCAAGTTGAATCGGTGATGAGCAACATTCCTGGAGTTGTAGATTTGCAATTAGAACCCCAAGTTCCTATCAAACAAGTACAAATTAAGTTTGACCGACTTGCTGCTTCTCGTTATGGTTTGGCTGTTGGTGATTTAGCTGAAATTATTGAAACTGCTCTCAATGGAAGAGTAGTTTCTCAAGTCTTAGAACAGCAGCAAGTGTTTGATTTGGTTGTTTGGTTAAACGAGAGCGATCGCCAAAATTTACAAATTATCAGCAACTTGTTAATTGATGTCCCCAACAATCAAAAAATTCCCTTAGCTCAAGTTGCACAAGTTGACTATGGTACTGGTCCGAATACAATTAACCGCGAAAATGTTTCTCGTTTAATTGTTGTCTCAGCAAATGTCAACGGACAAGATTTAGGTTCTGTTATCACTAATATTAGAAATCAAGTTAAACAAAATGTACAATTACCTTCTGGATATTACATTCAATATAGTGGTCAATTTCAAGCGCAAGAACAAGCCACACAAACTTTAATTTTCGCTGGAAGTTTAGCATTGATTGCCATCACAATCTTAATTTACTTTGCTGTAAAATCAATTCCAGCAACTTTGATGATTATGATTAATTTACCTTTAGCATTAATTGGTGGTGTCATTTCTGTAGCTTTGAGTGGGGGTGTAATTTCTGTTGCTTCGATGGTGGGATTTATTACCCTTTTTGGTGTAGCTACTCGCAATGGTTTGCTATTAGTTGATAACTATAATCATAAGTTAGCGACTGGTATGGCTTTACAGAAAGTTTTACTTGAAGGTTCAATGGAACGATTAGTTGCTATTTTAATGACCGCTTTTACATCAGCTTTGGGAATGATGCCTTTGGTAATTGGGACTGGTGCAGGTAAAGAAATTTTGCAACCTTTAGCGGTGGTTGTATTGGGAGGATTATTTACCTCTACAGCATTAACTTTGTTAGTTCTTCCCGCTTTGTATTCTCAATTTGCGAGGTTTCTAGTTTCTCCAAATTCCCAAGAAATCAAAAACATGAAAGTTGTCGAAAGTACATTTTCATAATTTTTTTACTTGTTTATCTCAATTATTAATTATTCACAGTATGAGTGAATACCGTTCAGTTAAGAGCGTAGAGACGCGAAATTTCGCGTCTCTACAGGTCTAAAATTACTACCAAAAATCCTTAACACCAAGTGTATTGCAGTAGGAGTAAAGCAATGAAATCGATAAAATCAAGCTTGATTGTTCTCGGAAGTGTCGGACTACTTTTCTTAGGAGCTTGTAGTAACAATAATCAAACAGCTAAGACAGAAAATAGTCCATCTTCTTCTTCACCTATTGCGAAAACAGGGGGACATGGTGAATCTCATGGGGGACAAGTTGTAGAGACGGGAGCCTATCATTTAGAGTTTGTTCCTGAGAAAGAAGCTAATGGAACACATCTGGATTTTTATTTACAAAAAGGAGACAATCACGAGGCAATTCCTAACGCGAAAGTAACCGCTCAAGTTCAACTACCTGATGGAACTCAAAAAAGTTTAAATCTGAAATACGATAATGAAGGCAAACATTATACAGCTTTGCTTCCTGTAAATGCCACTGGTCAATATCAAGTCAAAGTTACTTCTGATGTTGACGGTAAAAAATTAGATGGACGTTTTAATTTCAACAAGTAAATTGTCAGTGATGCATTAGACATCTCCAAAAATGAACTATGCGTTGTCCACAACCCTTGTAGAGACGCGAAATTTCGCGTCTCTACATTGTTTTCCAACAGATGTCTATTCAGTAATAACAAATTTATTCATCAACCAGAAATCTTTTGAATACATGGTAAACTCAACATGAAAAAAACACTAATCTACTCTGCTGCATTAGCAATTACTACATTATTGCTTTCTTCTAACTACGCAAGTGCAAGAAATAATAATGGTAGTGTCACCCATATTGATGGAAACGTGCAATTTCCCCTTACACGCTGGCAGATTGTCAGACATACTTTCCGGATACATGTCCCGAAAAATAGCAAGGCTCTTACCGAGCTAATTATCAATATTCCAGATAATATAACTTTGAGTAATGACATCAAGAATATTGATGTTGTAGATGAAAAGGAGCATAAAATCAACACTAATGTTTCTATCAACGGGAGAACAATCTTATTAGCTTTCCCCGAAGCCGTTGCTCCTAATACTAAGTTTTATATTGAACTAAAGAATGTCAAAAGACCAACTATTAGTAGGAATTCTATCTACCACTTATCGGTTAAAATCGTTGGCAGCGATGCAGAAATTACCATAGGTGTAGCTCAGTTTCACACATATTAATTATGGGTAATTTTTATGAGGGTGCTATTAGTCGAAGATGAACCAGATTTAGGTGCTGCTATTAAGCGAACTCTTACCCAGCACAAGTATTTGGTAGATTGGGTTTTAGATGGTAATGAAGCATGGGCATATTTAGATAATAGCTGGACGCAATATACGGTAGCTATTCTCGATTGGATGCTTCCGGGAATCTCAGGTTTAGAATTGTGCAAACAGTTACGTCAAAATAAAAATCCTCTACCTGTGTTAATGTTGACGGCAAAAGACACAATGGAAGATAAAGTTGCTGGTTTGGATGCAGGTGCTGATGATTATTTGGTTAAGCCATTTGGAATGGCTGAATTATTAGCGCGGTTGCGTGCTTTGCAAAGGCGATCGCCTCAATTTCAACCCCAACAACTTTCTGTTGGCAACCTCACTTTAGATTACGGCAACAGTACGGTCAGTCACAATTTTCAGGCTGATAAACAGGTTATTCTCTTAACTAATAAAGAATTTCAGCTATTAGAATACTTTATGAAACATCCAAATCAAATTGTCACAAGTGAACAGATTCGTTATCAGCTTTGGGAAGTAAGTTCAGAAACTATGAGTAATGTAGTGGCAGCACAAATGCGCTTGCTGCGTCGCAAATTAACTAATAGTGGTTGTGCGAACTTGATCGAAACTTTGCATGGCTTAGGATATCGTCTCAATCTCACGCCATGAATCAAAATAAGCTGTTTAATTTGACCCGCATTCGTTTAGCATTGTCATATGCAATGGTCATGGGTGTGATTTTAAGTTTGTGCGGATTTGGTGTCTATAAAGCAGTATTTCATGCCCATTGGGTAACATTAGACCAAGAAGTAGAATCTGTTGCGGGAACTTTACACGATAGTATTGAACTGAAACTAAAGCAACCTGGACGCATAGAAACAGTCATAGAAGAGCTTTTACCAAATATTTGCGTAGTTGCAGACAAATGCATTCAAGAACAATCAAATCCCAAACGTCATACTCTTACTGCCATTAATCAAGGCTATTATTATGTGCGTTTTTTTGATAATTCCGGACGCTTGATTGCGATCGCAGGGGGAGCACAAAAACTGTCTCCTGTTTTGAATAAAAAACTTTGGCAAACTCTCAAAGATAGCCAGGGCAAGTCATACCACCAAATTTCTTTTGTGCTGCACACCCAAGATAATCGCAATTGGGGATACATCCAAGTCGGGCGAAGTCTGGAAGATTTTAATAGTTATTTAGATGCGGTAAAATTGATTTTAGCATTGGGATTGCCATTAGCAATGGGTTTGGTTGCTGTTGCTAGTTGGTGGTTAGCAGGATTAGCGATGCAACCGATTTACCAATCTTACAGACAGATTCAACAGTTTACAGCGGATGCCGCACATGAATTGCGAACACCTTTAGCAGCGACACAAGCAACGGTGGAATCAGCACTTTTAATGCCGCAACTAGATGAAGCAGAAGCGCGGGATATTTTACAAACTCTACAGCGTCAGAATTTGCGACTGATTACCCTAGTTTCAGATTTGCTGCTGTTAGCTCGTTTGGATAAACAACCGACGCTGCGACAGGAATGTTGCTTGAATGAAATTGTCAGCGATTTAATTGAGGAATTTGCCGCAATGGCGTATACTGCCAAAGTGACGCTGACATCTTCTATAGGAGTGGATGAACCTATAAATATTATCAGCAATTGCGATCAGCTTTATCGTTTAATTTCTAACTTAATTGTGAATGCAATTCAATATACACCAACTGGGGGGAAAGTCACTGTTGTTTTAGATCGCAGTGAGAATTATGCTGTGATTCAAGTTGAAGATAATGGTATTGGGATTGCACAACAAGAGATACCGCGAATTTTTGATCGCTTCTATCGAGTCAATAGCGATCGCTCTCGTAGCAGTGGTGGTTCTGGATTAGGTTTAGCGATGGCAAGAGCGATCGTTCAAGCACACCAAGGCAACTTTAACGTACAAAGCGAATTAGGTAAAGGTAGCACTTTTACCGTTCAATTACCTTTCGATGTCGCTCCACTTGACAGCATTCGTTCTCAATTTAAATCGTTGTATCCTAGCAAATCTAAATTTCAGTAAAATTTTAAACGTAGTAAGCGGTTTACCGCTTAAAACCGAAGCTTTGAGCGGTAAACCGCTCACTACGAAGTAGGAGAGTATTTTAGGTTTAATTTTGCCTACTTACTTCCAAAAGAAGAATAACTCTTGACTTTTGACCAATAGACCTCTGGGAAAATTAAATATGCGTTGTCCAAAACCCCAAGAGACGTAGCACAGAATCGTCACAATAATTGTTTTCCACGACGTTTGTCTAATAACCAATGACCAATTCCTAGTAAAATAACTTGGCATTGCCTTTACATCTAGAGGTTAAGAATCATGGCTCAAGCGAAGATTGGGATTATTGGTGGCAGCGGTTTATACAAAATGGATGCGCTTAAAGATGTAGAGGAGGTGCATGTTGAAACACCGTTTGGTTCACCTTCTGATGCTTTGATTTTGGGAACTTTGTCCGGGACGCAGGTAGCTTTTTTAGCGCGTCACGGTCGCAATCATACGCTTTTGCCTTCGGAGTTGCCGTTTCGTGCGAATATCTATGCCATGAAGCAATTGGGTGTGGAGTATTTAATTTCGGCTAGTGCGGTGGGTTCGTTGAAGGAAGAAGCTAAACCACTGGATATGGTGGTTCCGGATCAGTTTATTGATCGAACCAAAAATCGGGTTTCGACTTTCTTCGGGGAAGGAATTGTCGCTCATATTGCTTTTGGCGATCCGATTTGTGGTAATTTAGCTGGAGTTTTGGGGGATGCGATCGCTTCTCTCAATTTACCAGATGTAAATCTCCATCGCGGTGGTACTTACGTGTGTATGGAAGGACCAGCATTTTCAACTAAGGCAGAATCGCATCTTTACCGCAGTTGGGGTGCGACGGTAATCGGGATGACGAATTTACCAGAAGCGAAGTTAGCAAAGGAAGCAGAAATCGCTTATGCAACTTTGGCGTTAGTAACAGATTATGATTGTTGGCACTCAGATCACGATAGTGTGACGGTGGAAATGGTGATTGCAAATTTACAGCGGAATGCGGTAAATGCTCAAAAGGTGATTCAAGAAACTGTCCGACGGGTGAGTGAAAATCCGCCGTCATCTGATGCTCATTCAGCCTTGAAGTATGCGATTTTGACTAATTTGGAAAAAGTGCCGACGGCAACAAAACAGAAGCTAGGATTGCTGTTGCAGAAGTATTTTTAGACACGAACTGATGAGGGTTATGACGTTGAAAGCACTACCGTCCTAACGCTTTGAGTCCAAGATTCGGGAATAGCTGACTGGCGACGGCAAACTGCACCCATGCGGTTGCCAGTGTCTCTAAAGAGCGGGCGGTTATCAGTTTCCCAGCATCTATAGCGTCGTACCCACACTCCGAAATCAAGCCTGCAACGATCGCTTTTGCGTCGGCATCATCCCCACAGTAAAAGATGCTGGGACGGTCATCGCCGAACTGTCTGGAGTCTGAAGCAATGATTTCGGCAAAGGTCGTATTAAACGCTTCGACCACCTTTGCTTTCGGTGCCAGTTGTTGAATCGTTTCAGCAACCGAAATTTTTAAATCAGTTGCCAAGCCAATCGTTTGACCCGTAAAGTCAGGTTGCAAGGCACTGACACAGGTGATGATAATTTTGCCGTCTAGAGAACCTGTGGTACGGAACACTTCCTCTAAGCTAGGTGCCCACACTGCCAGCACGATCACATCGCTTTCTGCAACCGCTACTTCAGGTGTCCCAACTTTTGCGGTTTTGCCTGCGGACGCGGCAAGTTGGTGGAGCTTACTTTCATCTCTAGAATAAGAAAAGATGATTTGATGTCCGGCTTTTGCCCAGATTTTGCCCAAGCCCCCACCCATATTACCAGAACCAATGATACCAATGTTCATATTTTTTATACTCTAAATTACAGCACAAGCAGTTAACACGCTTCTTGTTGCAATCACCGCGATCGCACTCACAATTGGTGCATACCGCTGCAACGGTTGAAGCGATGGCAAATCACCCAGCCATTGATGGGCATAAACGACGGCAAGTCCAATTGCAGTTATTGACATCTCCCCCGGCTGGAAGCACGGGGGATTCGCGCGCGATGTTGCTACGGGTCTAAAAGACCACTTTGCAACGTTACAATATGATTTATTTAATTGCGTAAACAAATCAATTTGTTGTGGCACTGTCAAAATGCCCTACCCACCTCGACTAGGTTTAGTCCTAGCTGTATGGCTACTTAAAAGTTTAAGTGCGTAAATATGTTTTTTGTTATGGAGTTTTTCATCCTATATGTATGTACGCACTTTGATTTTATCAAAAATGTCTAATAAATTAGACAATTAGCTTTCATCCCCCGGCTGGAAGCCGGAGGTTCTCAGCATAAGTAGGATAGAACTGCAAACCCAAAACTGAAGGCACTGACCAACATTAAACCATAAATCGTGTGATGGAGCGCGATCGCACGCTCGCAACAACACAAGTGCTGAGGCACAAGGAACTAAACCACCTGCAATTCCTAAGGTTAGCAGGTTGTAGGTACTCAATAACTTTCTACCCCTAACTTTAGTACAGACGTTCCTCAGGAACGTCTCTACAACTCCTAATTATTAAACTACCTGAAAAATAAAGCTGAGGCTTGCCCAATTATTTACATTTAAGGCGTAAAAATCGGTACTTTGGCTGGTTGTCTCCCTCGCTGCGCTTGCGTTGTGTAAGTCAAGGAGAAGGGCTTGGGCTACTTCTAAGGGTTTGGACAATTCGATAATGGGTTGTTTATCTGCGGTGGAATATTTCGCAGATTTAAGGGCAGTGAGGGTTTGGGTGAAGGGTGCGGTGCTAAAAATTATTTGGTGTTCGCATTCGTCAGCGGAACCGGGAATTACCCATTCGGAATTAGTGGCACTTTTTGGTAAGGTGATAATTTCACCAGGAGCGATGACGACTTCTTTTAGGGGTGGTTTGGTTTCGGCATTAGGTTCTTGGCTGCTTTGCGTCGGGTAAAATGCGATCGCACTTCTACTACTATTTAATCCTAGTAGCATGAAATATATCGGGCGATCGCTCAAATTTTCCACGCGGTACTGGATCCTGCTACCTATCGGTACGGTGGGAACATATCCGGCTTCCCGAATCAGTAATTTCTGATTCAATTGTCCTGTCACTCGCACTGTCTCGCGTTGCATGACAAAGCGGGGTGTAATACCGCTAATTATCTCTAAACTAGCTTTGAGTGCCAAGCGAGAAGAACCTTCGTTTTCTGTCAGTCGCCATAATTTCGCTGCTAGCAAAGTTTGCAATCTTCCCCCTAAGCGTTGTACTGCGACTTTAGCCGCTTCTCCCTCAACGCCGGCGGTGTTGGGAATCAATTCGCCTGTCAGAGAAAATAAACCGTAGCGACTGGGAGATGCTGGTGAATCAGAAAGTTTTGTTTCTGGTAATTTGCCAAATAGATAATCGGCTGGTTGTTCTCCCGCAGTTACACTAGACACGTGAGAAATCGTCGCAAAACCACTGGTAGCATCTACGCGTTCAATTCTTTCTAGTTTAGTACTCAGAGCAACGCTTAAGTTAATATTTTTGGGTAAAACTCGCTCTTGTTCTTGGACTAATTGCCCGACTTTTAAAGGAGTTGCAGTTTCAATTAGGTCGGAGATTTGCGCTTTTGCGGTTAATCCGTTACGCGATCGCAATACAATTTGTATATTCGCATTCTCGCTGACTAAACTTAGTCGCGAATTTACTCCGTAATACTCCAGCACTTGTGGAGGTATTCCGGCTAACCACACTTGAGCCGTTTTGCCCTCTTCTTCTGTTGCTATCACTACCCCTTCTGCACCAATGATGCTTTCTCTAAGAAAAAGATCGCTAACTAATGTAGATTGATTTTTTTTGCTATTTAATAATGCTGGTTGCTGTTTACCACCGAGTTGGCGCATAGAATTTCCCACCCGCGACAAAGTGTGAATAATTGTCGTTGCTGGGGTTGCTTCCCACAAATACTGCGTCAAAGCGTAGGTAAATAATCCAGCGCTGAAACCAGATAATAGTATTTCCTTCGCCAACTCTTGAGGATTAGAGGTGGCAGATAGCAGTAGCGGTGGGGTTACATCGCCCACACTTTTGCTTTGAAGTTGTTTTTGGAATTCGAGTTCTCCGGCTGCTAGTTCAGCCTCTGCTGGCATTTGATAGGCGCGAATTCGCGATGCTGTTGAAGGAGTGATTAATGGCGCATGATAGCTCGTATCGAGGATTGCTGTTACTCGTGCACTCAGCGATCGCCACAATAACATCAATGTTTCTTCTAATAAACAACAATTGACTATTTTGTTCTTTTCTGATATGTAAGTCCCATCAAAGGGAATGAGAGTGTTTACCAAGGATTCTTCTGCTGCGTTTAATTTAATCCGGCTGCCATAACCGCTAAAGTGGAAGACAACCACATCCGATGGTTTTGCATCCACAAGATGATTTAAAACAGCATTTTCAATCGCAACTCTTGTCGCTTGTTCATCAGTCAAAGTCAAAATATCTGACTCTTGAAAGCCAAAGCGGTAAATCAAAAGTTCCTTTTGCAGTTCGACATCAGTTAAACAGCCACCAAGTGCTAAATTTTGGGGATATTTATTGATACCTATCAATAATGCCAGTTTCCGCGGGCTGGGTTGTGCCAAAGCTTGGTAATAGCGATTACTTAAGGACAACCACCCAGCCTCAGTCACTCCCAACGCCGCCAGTATAAAGCCAATCCGTTGTAAAAACGTTCGTCGCTTCATCATTAGTTATCAACCTACCCTACTAGGAGCCACTTCGGGTCTAAGGAACATTAGCTATCAGCTTAAAGGGCTGAAGTGTGTAGGGTAAAGAAAAACTTGTACTTGTTTAAGTTTACTAGATGTGCATATACCAGCTATCTTCTACGCGCATTGCCCGGGTCAACTCTGCTGCTACTTCCGGACGAGAGAATTCTGGTGGAGGTGATTCACCTCGACGCAGCATTTCGCGTACTTTTGTTCCCGACAAGTGAATGCGTTCTTCTGGTTTGCTGGGACTGGTTTTCGTCGTCGCCATTTGCTTGGTGCGGGTACAATAGAAAGCGTGTTCAAACTTCATTGGCACAATCCCTAATTCACCAGGATCAAACTCATCGAAGATATGTTGAGCGTCGTATGTGCCGTAATAGTTACCCACGCCAGCATGATCCCGTCCGACGATAAAGTGAGTACAGCCGTAGTTTTTGCGGACTAAAGCATGAAAAATCGCTTCCCGTGGACCTGCATAACGCATTGCTGCGGGATTGATTGCTAAAGTGACGCGATCGCGCGGATAATAATGTTCCAGCAAAATTTCATAACAGCGCATCCGCACATCAGCTGCGATGTCATCATCTTTCGTCGCTCCCACCAAAGGATGCAAAAATAAAGCATCCACTGTTTCTAAAGCGCATTTTTGGATATATTCATGAGCACGGTGGATCGGGTTGCGAGTTTGGAAACCAACAATCGTTTTCCAGCCATTGACTTTGAACATCTCTCGTGATTCGGCTGGATCGATTTGGTAGGTGGGAAACTGGGAATGGGGTTTGCGTTGCAATAGCCAGATGTCGCCGGCAAGATTTACAGAACCTTGCTTATATAGTACTTGCACCCCTGGATGGTTGACATCATCGGTGCGGTAGACATTAATTGCTTCGCGCTTTTTGTCGTAGCGATACTTTGAAGTGAGTTGCAAAACCCCGATAAACTCACCTATGGAGTTATCCAACCGAATCAAGTTGCCTTCGGTAAGAGGGGAAGCAATTTCTTCTGTTACCGACAGTGTAATCGGAATTGACCACGGCAAACCGTTGGCAAGACGCATTTGGCTGACAACGCGATCGTAGTCCTCTTGATTCATAAAACCCGTCAGAGGGCTAAAACCGCCGATCGCGATCATTTCTAAATCAGAAACAGCTCGCTCATCTAGTTGCACTTGCGGCAAAACATCAGCTTTGGAGAGAAATTCCTCTCTTTGCTCTGCGGTAGCGATGCGATTCACTAACTGTCCACCGTGGGGAGCAATGGTATCTGGATGGTAACTCAACGTAACCCCTTCTTTGCAACGTAATTATTTTCAACTCATGTACTAACTTATCAAAATGCTGGTACGTAGAGAAAAAA
>NZ_JAOWRF010000063.1 GCF_025753815.1 Plectonema radiosum NIES-515
ATTGAAAAGTAAGCGCAATTGCAGCATCTTTAAAGGTAGTTGTTTTGAGCGTCTAGGGGGATATTTGACTATCCCTTTTAAGCAAGCCTTAAAGAATCTGCCTCTCTTAAGAGGGCAGAGTGTCAATCTTCCCCCTCTTCTTTTGCGGCTTTGCGTGAAAATTAATCAAACACTACTACCAACAGATTCCTCTCTCAAATTCAAGGGCGATCGCTCTGGAAAAAGTAGCTTTATATACACTAAAAAAGCAAATTGAGTTATGCGCCTTGGCTCGTTAAAATCTAAAATGTGAGGAATATAAGACTTTCCGGAGATTATTCATATAGTTATGTCTTGCATAATATCAAGTGTAATTCCTGGAAATTTAATACATATTAATGTTGTCAGTCAATATAAATATTGCGATGTGGGAGCGATCGCTTTTACGAAAATCTCACTCCTCAAATCTACTCATGCCAACGGCAAGACTTGGGCGATCGCAAGTTATTGGTAGTAGACGCAACCCGAACTGACATTGTACTTTACACAAACTTTAAGAATCACCGGGAAGATTTTACAAATTCTTGCTGTTCCCCACTCGTTGACTTCAGGAAATAGGTATATCATATTTACTTGTGCGTCAGTAACAATAGTTACAAAATAGCGGTGAATTTAAAACTTCTTGTTTGAAATTTAAAAAGATAAGAAAAAAAACTATCCAATAAGCATACTGTAGGCGCTTTTAAGCCTATCTATGTTTAGGCGATATTTCGTATTGCAGTTTTCCTGGAGAGAGTAGCAAAAAAAATGCTGTTTAATTGTCGAACCAAGCAACAAATTTTCTGATGAGTTACGGACACGATCTATTTTCGCAAATTAGCCTGTAAATAATGGAGTAATTTGCTTTTTGATTCTGTATCGAATGCGATCGCCATCAAAATATCTGTAACTGGATAAAAAGTCCTTAATTCTCTTGCTGCATCGATTATATTAACGCGATGTGCGACTCCCGTCTTGAAACCCCGCTTCCATTCCTCTCCCCCACAGGGAGAGAGGCTTTGATTCTTGCTCCCCTTCCCTACAAGGGAAGGGGTTGGGGGTTAGGTTTGTGAGAAAGTTGCACACAGCGTTTATATTACTTAAATTCAATGAGTGTAAATTTTTTGAGTGTTTAAAAAATCACTTGATCGAGGAGGGGAAAAGAAAAAAGTAATTTAAGATACGCATAAAATTATATTTTTCCTTCCCTTTTCCTTTCTTCGGTTTAAGAAAAGCGCAACTTTTACGCGGTCTTTAATTGGGTGGGGTAACAGTCACCATGATTCAATTTCTTCCCTGTTTCCCCCTTCCCCCTATAAGTAAACTTGTCTTCATCTTTTTTCATTTTGTATGTGTGCTTGTTTCTGGTTAATCATGTAAAGGCTGTATGCCTTTAACTAGAAGCATTCTGGCTTTTTCCGTGGATAATAAAACTGACAAAGTAAAAGATATGTATGTTATGATACCCAGCTTTTATGAAAAAATGATGACGAAAAATTTCAAACTATATTGCATCTTCTGAAAATTCGTTATAAATTATTAACTAATAGGAGAATAATTTGATTTTTAGTGCACAATTCTCAATTGAATTTCAGTAAATACACCGTTTCGGGTTTAATTTAATCTCAACTCGAAACGGTGC
>NZ_JAOWRF010000209.1 GCF_025753815.1 Plectonema radiosum NIES-515
TTGACACTCCCCGGCGTGAACGCACGGGGATTCTTAAGACCAGATTAACGATCTTAACGGCGATATCAAAGCGCCTCTACTGATTCCACCAAGATTTAATCCCAGCTTTATCGCTACTTTTCTAGCTATGTTTGCCGCGCCATTAGCGTCAGCATTTATTTTTATACCACTGGCTGAACAAAACAAACCGCGTTTTATTCTTAGACCGCTTGATTTCCACCATAAGTGGTTTTTCACCGAACTTAGGCAAAATATCGTTATCTAAAAATGATGCTTTAGAGGTATATGATTCCTCTGTTTCAACAAATTTAATATTGTATTGTTCACATAGTTGAGCAATCCTATTTTTTAGTCGTGCTGTGGGAATCTGGACAAACTTTTGATTTGTTTTACTTCCTAAATTAATTGAATCTTTTTGTCCTTGATTCCATCCAAAAACTATAGTACCTATTTTGTTTTCAAGACAATGATTAACAACAATTCGAGCTGCTTTATTTACGGCGTCTCGCATTTGTCGGTTACGTTTTTCAGTTATTGATGCGAGTTGTTTAGACCAAAAACCTTGAGGCTGGTTTTCTTTTAAAGCTGAAACACGCTTGTTGTACCACTGATTCATCGATTTTAATTTACGTCCATCAATTAAAAAAGATGTACCAACGTTACTAACACAGGGCAACGCCAATTGTTTAATCCGTGGTCCATCGATAAAACATTGTCAACGTTTATTATTGGTTTAAAATCAGGTATTTTGTACACTAATTCCAAATAAAAATCATTGTTTCTTGGCAGTATGCGATATTCCTTGATATCTTTGTGAGTTAGATTAGTAGGCATTGAAATATAGAAAGCATCTAACCCAAACCAAACTTTTACTTTACTACCTAACGGAAATCTTAATTTTCCATCTTTTAGCTTAATAGCTTGTCCGGGAAATGTTACTAGATTTAATCCACCTTTTCTATATCCCGGAAGTTTAGGTTTCTGAGTCACCGTGGCTTTATTAATGCCTTTCAGCAATCCAATATATGATTTAAATGACTCAGCAACTGTAGTTAAGCATTGTTGGGCAGCCTGAGAATACATTGCGCCAAAATGAACATTGTTTCCTAACTCACGATGCAAATCAAACTTACTTGGAATCTTGCCAGTTTTGAAAAATAATTGCCTAACGTAATATGTTCCACAATTAGCAAGTTTTGTAGACTCACTACACAAAAATTCTAGAATAGCTTTTAACTCTGAATCTGGGTTAATTTTAATTTGCTGACATCCATACATTTGTTTTGCCTCCTTTCGCATATGATAACATAAAGCAAATACACTGTATGTGCTTTATGAAAACAGAAACATTAACATTACGATTGTCTAAACGTAGGAAGAATAAGCTTTATTTATATGCCGTTGAAAACGATAAAACCGTCACTAGCTTGATAGAAGATTGGATAGATAATTTGAAATTAAAAGATAATGCAGGATAAATCCTGCAACCAGCTTTCATCCCTTGTCTAAAGCACGCATGTGGTACTATGGCGTACCACATGCTCAAGGGCTTTCAGCATCTTTCTTGTAA
>NZ_JAOWRF010000168.1 GCF_025753815.1 Plectonema radiosum NIES-515
TTGAAGATGCAGGGGATGCTGTTAACAGAACAATTAATTAATTAAAGAAGCTGATCAAATAAAGTTCTCTTTCCGAACAGCTTTAAAAACGTTCGTAGTAGCAATTAATAAATTGCGGCTACGAATATTTTTGATTCATAATTTGTAGAGACGTTCCACCGGAACGTCTCTAGTAGGAATTAGAAATTTCATATTAATAATTCACGCCATTTTTTGTCTGCCAATTGTGTAATACCATCTGGTGAATTTCCCGCCAGGGAATATTATGTTTTCGCGCTAATTCGGCACAATCTTCATATTCGGGCTGCACGTTTGCCCTAACTTCTTTCCCCATCCATGCAACTTTCACGCGGACGACACCATATTGAGTTTCTACTTGTTGAATTTCCCGCTGTAAAATAGCACGTTGTTGAGTGGAGCGACGAATTCCTAAAGTGGTAGTTTCACGAAATAAAATGGCTTCACACTTAAGTAAATTTTCCGGATGGCAAATTACAGTTAGTAGAATCCCAGGACGGGATTTTTTCATGCCGATCGCACAAGTAAATACATCCACAGCACCAGCGGCAAATAACCCTTCAAAAACATAACCGATCGCCTGGGAATTTAAATCATCAATTTGAGTTTCTAATATTGATATCGTTTCAATTAAGGTAGAACTTGTACTTTCACCCAGCCAAATTTGTAAAATATTCGGAATCGGTAAATTAATTGAACCCGCTCCCAATCCGACTTGTTTGATTGTCATTGGTGGTGGAGCACCAAAATCAACCACTAAAGTAGTAGCGATCGCAGCTCCTGTGGGCGTCACCAATTCCTTGTCAATGCCGTTACTATAAACCGGACAACTCCGCATTTCCCATAACTTCAACACTGCCGGTACTGGTACAGCCATCTGACCGTGTGCAGCGCGAACCGTTCCCCCACCAGTCGGTAACGCCGAGCAGTATAGTAAGGGCATTCCTTTTTCGTTGCTATCAATGCCCAACCAATCCAACCCAAGACTTGTACCGACAATATCAACGATCGCATCCACCGCACCCACTTCATGAAAATGAACTTTTTCCGGTGCAATACCATGTACCGCTCCTTCTGCCACTGCTAACTGCCGGAATACCGCCAAACTCCAAGCTTCTGCTCTTTTTGGCAACTCTGAAGAAAGAATCATCTGCTCAATTTCTGGCAGATGGCGTCCATGATGGCGATCGTGTTCATCCTCATGATCGTGGTGGTGAGTTAAATCTACATGAACTTTAGTTGCTTGCTGACCATTACGATGAACAAATTCTGCTCTTAACTTATACTCATGCTCAATTCCCAACTTATTCAGTTTTTCCATTAAATATTCTTCCGGAACACCTAGACTTACCAAGGCTCCCAGGCACATATCACCAGAAATACCCGTCGGACATTGAATGTAAGCGAATTTACTCATATTTTTTCCTGATAATTTAATTATTAGTCAACACTCAACATTCAACAGTCAATAGTTATCCCCCTTCTCCCCCCTTTCACCCCCTCCCCCCTCCTCTTCCCCCCC
>NZ_JAOWRF010000102.1 GCF_025753815.1 Plectonema radiosum NIES-515
TTTCGGCTGGTGGTCATGGCTGGCCTCAATCGCTCAATTACTTGTCCAGATTGAGTTTCCCACTATTTTTGACCTCTGCAAATACCACCCTCGACAATTTCCCCTTTTCCTTAACTTGTCACCAATGTTGAATTACTTGCTACCCGTCTAAGGACACCACTACAAATAGAACAACATTTGACACTAGCTTTGGAGGCTGCGTACTGAGTCGCTGTTAAACCTGTTACTACGGTGATTGTGGAGTCCGTTTTATCTAAGCAAATTGACGATTTAGAACCGACTTTAACCCGGCATGGTTATGACGTGAGGGGCTTGGCGGAACAGTTTAATGCCAAACAAAAGTGAAATTAAATTGCTGTTTCGCGGGCAACTTGACCCAGCGCGATCGCGTGAATTACAGGAGCAAATGCTGGCGGCAGGGCTGCCGCTTTGAGTGGATTGAAAACGCAAGAAAAATGGAAGTATTTATAGTTGCAAATAATCCTGGTTGAAACCGATGATTGCAGGTTGGTTGCATTTAATCCTGGTTCAGTTGCAATTAATCCTGGTTGAAGCGTAATTATAGTTGCATTTAATCCTGGTTTGCTCAGGTCTTGATTGCAGGTTTGAGCGATTAGTATTGCAGGTCGTTACAGCTAAGACTCAAGGCTAATGGTATATTGTATAATTAAATATTTGGGTGTAATTGTTCAATAAACCACAAGCGCTGCTGTGCAAAGGATAATGGAATTTCGGCGGCTCTTGAAATCGGTAATACAGGCGAGACTTTTATAGATTGCCCCGGAGCGATCGCTATTTCAACGCGCTCAGCTAGGGAGGCAACAGTGGGAGATTCAAACAAGCTACGTAATGGTAATTCCACTGCCAAGGTGTCGCGCACCCGATAAATCACTTGAGTCGCTAATAAGGAATGTCCACCCAGTTCAAAGAAGTTGTGGTGAACGCCAACAAGTTCAATTCCCAAGACATCCGTCCAAATGCTGGCTAGCATCTCTTCAATAGGAGTTCTTGGGGCTACTAATGAACGTTCCAATTCGGGTTGAAAGTCTGGTACTGGTAGGGCGCGGCGGTCTACCTTGCCGTTGGGGGTAAGCGGTAGGACATCTAAGATAACGAACGCTCCAGGTATCATGTAATCAGGCAGTTTCTCTTTGAGGAAACCGCGCAAGTCGCTTGTGGCGATCGCGGATTTTTTGTTGGGAACAATGTATGCTGTCAGCACTTTGCGGTCTGGTACATCTTCTCGCGCCACAACTACAGTCTCTCGCACGGCAGGGTGCAAAGCGATCGCCGCCTCAATTTCTCCTGGTTCAATACGGAAGCCGCGAATCTTCACCTGGTTGTCAAGGCGACCTAGAAACTCGATATTGCCATCACTTAGGTAGCGGGCTTTGTCGCCGGTCTTATACAGGCGCTCACCTGGTTTATTATTGAAGGGGTTGGGGATAAATTTCTCATTTGTCAAATTAGGACGGTTAAGGTATTCCCGTGCCAGACCATCACCACCGATGTATAGTTCGC
>NZ_JAOWRF010000131.1 GCF_025753815.1 Plectonema radiosum NIES-515
CGATCGCTTTCAATCAAACCGATCCTAGTGGGTGCTGTTTTGTCAGGAATTGCCTTGTTAGGCAGCAGTGCTTACTTGTTGACTCGTCCTTGTGTAATGTCCGAGTGCAAAGAGATACAAGCAGCGACGGAGTTACAAAAATCATCTCAGCAATTAACCCCCAACGCTAGATCCCAGGAGGAATTGGCAAAGCTGCACGTACAATTTGAAACAGCCACCACCAACTTAAAAAACATTCCGGGTTGGTCTTTGCGACACCAACAAGCACAGCAACTTTCCCTTCATTTATCACGGCAGTCAGAAAAAATTAAGTTGGTTCTCAACGCTTTGCAGTCAGCATCTTTAGCAGAGCTAAAAACTCAAACTAAGGTAAATAATATACAACAATTACATAATAAACAACAACTCTGGCGACAAGCGATCGCACCATTGGAAGGTATAAATCGTGAAAACGAACTTTATGCACTGGTGCAGCGCAAATTATCCTTGTATCGTCTGAGATTGCAAGCTGTAAATCAGCAGTTACTTAATGAAGAAAAATGGTCTAAAAAATTGGCAGCCGCAAAATCTGTAGCCAAAGTAGCTACACAGTGGGAAACTAAAGTTAAATCTCTAAAAGACTTGCAAAAAGTGCAGTCTACTTGGCAAATAGTAGTTAATGCCTTGGTTATTATTCCCCAGACTAGCCCAGAATACGAACAAGCACAAAATCTCCTCGCTGATTATAGAGCGAAACTAGCAACCGCACGCGATCGCACAACTTTTGAACAATTAGCTGCCAAATCTTATCAACAAGCCATTAACACTGCCAACCAAGCTAAAGCATATGAGCAACAAAACCAATGGCAAGCAGCACGGGCAAACTGGTATCTGGCTTTGAACAACATCAAACAGATTCGGGCTGACAGCTTTTATTACTCACAAGCGCAACTTTTGATCGAACCTTATACAAATGCCTTCAATCGAGCAGAACAACAAGCCCAAATTGCGCTGAATTTTGGACAAATCCGGACTGACTTGGTGAAAACTTGTTCTAGTCAAATTCAGATTTGCACCTTCACCATAAACAACAAAGGAATTACCGTCAAAATCACCGCTGACTATCAACAAGCAGTGCAAAATAGTTTAGCTAATGCCAATCCTCAAGACCCAAGTTCTTTTGCTGGTATCAACAATCATTTGCAAGTATTGCAAGAAGCATTAAGTGCCATTAGTGAAAACGCTAACCTACCTTTAATCGTTTATGATGCCCAAGGTCAAGTAGTGCATACGCGATCGCACCAAGGTTAGGGGTTAGGAGTTAGGGGTTAGGAGTTTGGAGTTAGGGGTTAGGAGTTAGGAGTTTGGGGTTAGGAGTTAGGGGTTAGGAGTTTGGAGTTAGGGGTTAGGAGTTAGGGGTTAGGAGTTAGGAGTTAGGGGTTAGGAGTTAGGAGTTAGGAGTTAGGAGTTAGGAGTTAGGAGTTAGGAGTTAGGAGTTAGGAGTTACTAATTGCTTTGTCCCCCTTGTC
>NZ_JAOWRF010000189.1 GCF_025753815.1 Plectonema radiosum NIES-515
GCTGTAAGTCTTTTGTCAAGAGGCTTTGAGAGAATTGTTGAAAAAAAACTGGTCAGTCCCACGTTGAAGATCGCGAAAAGGTGCGACAATTAACTTAATATTTGGTTTTCGCTTCTGTTTGATAATACCTAAATTTCGATTTTGAGGGTCAGCGAAATATTTAACTGGGTCTGTGGCCTTACCTTTTTGATGAGCCATTGTAAAATGATAAAGACCACGATAAATCATTTCTAATGAAATCTCATCAAAGGGGAGAGAAAGTTCGTCAGCTACAGCATCACCTAAATCTACTAATACTGCATAAAATAACCAAGTTGCCCAAATTTGTAATTGAATTCCATTGATTGAACCTGTCCATAAATAACTTAACCCCAAGAGTCTTTTGACTGTATTAAAAGCATCTTCAATTCGCCAACGTCGTCGATATAAATCGGCTACCACATAAGGGGGTAAAATATGAGGGTCTAGAACGCTGGTTAAATAAGAATGCCATGTTTTTCCTGACCGGACTTCAATTAACCGTAAGGTAATAAATGGAGTCTTCTTTGTGCCAGAACCCAGACGTATCTTTGTGTCCTTTACTCCATAACTATCTGTAAATACCTGTTCTATCTTGATTGCAGCTCCTTTTTTTATTCTCGTAATAAAGTCCACTTTTTTCTCGATTAATTGATGCCAAAAGTTAAAGTGATAAAACCCTCTATCTAATAAGAGTAAAGTTCTTTTTGTGACTAAATTTAGAATATTTTCTGACAGGTTCGTGTCCGATGCCTTGGGATTTTCTTCAAACCAAATTTCTACAGGTAATCTGGTCATTAAATCAATGACTGTACTCATCTTTCCTGCTAATTGTCCTCTTTGAGCTTCTTCTAAACTTTGTAATTTCCTAAACAATGCCTCCAGTGTTGACCCGTCTACTATCCAAATTTTCTCGAATTTTAATAATGTAAATTGAATGCTTTCTGGTAATGGACGTTTATTTCTACTATGCCAAGCTGCTCTCAAACTAGGCAATAAATCTTTAAATATTTTTTCAAATAATTCTGATGGAAATGTTAAAAATTTGTGTGATACGGCTTGTTGACTAACTTAGGATTACACCAAAGAATTCCGTCTCTGGCTAACATTCTTGTCAGTTCTCTGACTCCTGCTACATCTCTCCACAAAGCGGGTTAACACCGCAGCCATCATTAATGGTAAATTCAGTATCCTTTCTCTAAGTCCTAGTTTTCTGTAGTAATTTTCTTGATTTGTAATGGCTGGTGTCAGTAATCTTTCTAGTTGCTCGGCTATTACTTCATCTTCCACCATTGGTCTGCGTTTCTTTTTGGCGTGGTCTCTATTGGTTTTTCGGCTGGTGGTCATGGCTGGCCTCAATCGCTCAATTACTTGTCCAGATTGAGTTTCCCACTATTTTTGACCTCTGCAAATACCACCCTCGACAATTTCCCCTTTTCCTTAACTTGTCACCAATG
>NZ_JAOWRF010000314.1 GCF_025753815.1 Plectonema radiosum NIES-515
CTGCTATATAAATCCTAGACAAGTCTAGACATTTACTTCTTACTTCAACGGGAGCATGGGAGCGGTTATCCCTCAGTAAGCTTTCACGATGAAGCCAACCGTGATAAGTTAATTGCCGCGTTTAAATCCCTGTCCATCGAATGACCACAACTTTGACAGTTGTAAGTTCTTTCTTTAAGGGGCATATCTTGAATATGTCCGCAATTTGAACAGGTTTTGCTCGACGGGAACCAACGACTAGCAATGATTATTTCACAACCAAACTTAAGCGCTTTATATTCCAACTGCCTTTTGAACTCATGGAAACCACAATCAGCGATTACTTGCGCTAATTTATGATTAGATAACATCCCAGAGATGTTCAAATCTTCTACTACTATTTTGGCGTGGTTTTTGCATAAGAAAGTAGTGATTTGGTGGATCGTATCCTTCCTGAGATTTGCTACCCTAGCATGATGTTTAGCGAGATGGATTTTAGCTTTATATCTGTTGTTAGACCCTTTGCTTTTTTTGGCAAACTTTCTAGATAACCTTCTGAGTTTTTCTAGATTAGTTTTGTAATACTTGGGATTAGGAAATACTACCCCCGTAGAGAGTGTAGCCAGTTCCTTGACCCCTAAATCAACTCCCACAAGAAGAAGCTGCTTAACAGTTGGTTCGTGTTCTTGTTCGTAAGCGAAAGCAATAAACCAACTATCAGCAGTGCGTGATATTGTGATTGATTTACAGGTTGTATGTGGTAAACCCTCGTAAGTTTTTACCCATCCGATTGTAGGTAGCTTTATTGACTTACCGCCAACGGGAATAAGTTTACCACCAGCATCAATAGTAAAAGAATCGTGGTGCCCTTTCTTCTTGAAGTTAGGATAACCACCTTTACCCGAAAAGAATCTAGAGAAAGAATCGCCAAGATTGTCGAAAGCGTATTGAGTTATCTTTTGACAGATGCCTGTTTCTTTTATCCATGTAAACTCAGGCTTTACGTGGTTGTTAAAGAACTTTTTTAGTATATATTTGTTAGGCTTTAATCCATTTGAGTAAAGTTCTTTCCAAGTAGCCAAACCCCAGTTATAGGTAAAGCGGGCAATACCTGCGTGTTTACACATAATTACTTCTTGGGTTTTACTTAGTTTTAACTTTGTTTTGATGGATAAAAGCATTGATTCGACCTTCAATGTTTGTTAAATTTAATATTACTATATTAATAGTGCAAACAAAGTGCAATGACTTTTAAGAAAAATCCTAAATTAGATGCATTACCTTTTAATGAGGATCTTTTTGATACATTGCCTGTGGGTTTTAAAGTAAAAAAAGGTGTTAAAGATAAATTAAAATCCGTACATAACTGGCAAGAACGGTTAAGAGAAATTGTTGATAATCTGATTGAAAATATAGGAGGGTAGTTGTCAATAATAGTCTAGACTTGTCTATGTTATTGCTGGCTTAGGACTAACTC
>NZ_JAOWRF010000031.1 GCF_025753815.1 Plectonema radiosum NIES-515
GAGCTAGTCCTAAGACCTCAATAGCATAGACAAGTCTAGACTATTATTGACAACTATTCGTCTACATTTTCAATGAGACTATCAACAAATTCTCTTAGCCGTTCCTTCCAGTCGGGGACGGCTTTTAATTTATCTTTAACGCCTTTTCTCACGTTAAAACAGACTGGCGCTCGATCAAAAGGCTCCTCATTTAAAGGAACAGCACCTAATTTATGTTTTTTCTCAAAAGGCATTGTACATTAATTTAAATATTGCTATATTAATACATAACATACATTGAAGGTCGAATCAATGCTTTTATCCATCAAGACAAAGTTAAAACTAAGCCTCATTCAAGAAACCATTATGAGTAAACATGCAGGTATTGCCCGCTTTACCTATAACTGGGGACTGGCTACTTGGCAACAACTTTATAAAGATGGATTAAAGCCTGACAAATACGTTTTGAAAAAATTCTTCAATAACCATGTCAAACCTGAGTTTACATGGATTAAAGAAAAAGGTATTTGTCAGAAGATAACTCAATACGCTTTTGACCATCTTGGTGATGCTTTCTCTAGATTCTTTGCTCATATTGGTGGATATCCTAATTTTAAAAAGAAAGGACACCACGACTCTTTTACCATAGATGCAAGTGGTAAACCAATTCCAGTAGGCGGTAAATCAATCAAACTCCCTACTATTGGGTGGGTAAAAACATATGAAGGATTACCGCACACAACATGTAAATCAATCACAATATCTCGCACTGCTGATAACTGGTTTATTGCATTTGCTTACGAACAAACCCATGAGCCAACTGTAAAGCAACATGATGTTGTTGTCGGCGTTGACTTAGGTGTTAAAGAATTAGCTACACTGTCCACTGGGGTTGTGTTTCCTAACCCTAAACATTACAAAACACATCTAGAAAAACTTCGTAGATTATCACGAAACTTCGCCAGAAAAACTAAAGGTTCAAACAATAGACAATCATGCAAAATTCAACTAGCAAAACATCATGCCAAGGTAGCGAATCTCAGAAATAATACGATCCATCAAATCACTACTTTCTTATGCAAAAACCACGCCAAAATAGTAGTAGAAGATTTAAATATTTCTGGGATGCTCTCTAACCACAAACTAGCTCAGGTAATTGCTGATTGTGGTTTCCATGAGTTTAAAAGGCAGTTGGAATATAAAGCGAAAAAATTTGGTTGCGAGATAATAATTGCAAGCCGTTGGTTCCCGTCTAGTAAAACCTGTTCAAACTGTGGATATATTCAAGATATGCCACTAAAAGAAAGAATTTACAACTGTGGAAGTTGTGGTCATTCAATAGACAGGGATTTGAACGCGGCAATAAATTTATCACGCTTGGCTAAAGCGTGAAAGCTTACTGAGGGATAACCGCTCCCATGCTCCTGATGAAGTAAGAAGTAAATGTCTAGACTTGTCTAGGATTTATATAGCAG
>NZ_JAOWRF010000274.1 GCF_025753815.1 Plectonema radiosum NIES-515
GTTAGGAGTTAGGGGTTAGGAGTTAGGAGTTAGGAGGAGCGTGGTTAGTTGTCCCCCTTGTCCCCCTTGTCCCCCTTGTCCCCCTTGTCCCCCTTGTCCCCCTTGTCCCCCTTGTCCCCCTCTCAAGAACTCCCCATCTACCGTAGTCGTTACCCCAAATCTAATGTTTCCAACTGAACCTGCGGCTGTTAATAACGGGTTTGGCGCCCTGCTAAAAAATCGTGCTTTTATGCTTTTGTGGATTGGGCAACTAGTGTCCCAATTAGCAGATAAGGTTTTCTTCGTTTTGATGATTGCCCTGCTGGAATACTACCCATCTCCTGGGTTGGCGCATAACTCCAAATACTCAACTTTGATGGTAGCGTTTACAATACCAGCAATTTTGTTCGGTTCTGCTGGTGGCATTTTTGTCGATCGCTTTCCCAAAAAGCTAATCATGGTTGGCTCTGATGTGGTACGCGGTATATTAACGCTGTGTCTGCCGTTTTTGCCACGAGAGTTTCTGATTTTGTTGATAGTCACTTTTGCCATCTCCACTGTGACGCAGTTTTTTGCCCCAGCCGAACAAGCTGCCATTCCTATAATCGTCAAGCGAGAGAATTTATTGGCAGCTAATGCGTTATTTAGCAGTACAATGATGGGCGCTTTAATTGTCGGCTTTGCAGTGGGAGAGCCGCTGTTGAGTTGGGCAAAAGACTTGTTGGGAGAAAAATATGGTCAAGAGCTTGTAGTCGGTGGCTTATATGTGTTATCGGCTATAATCATGCAGCCAATTAACTTTAAAGAAAACAAAGCAACAGACGACACTGAGCCAGTAATTCACCCTTGGACTGACTTCAAACAGGGGTTGCGCTACCTAAAGAAAAACCGTTTAGTGTTAAATGCCATGTTGCAACTTGTGACATTATATTGCGTGTTTGCAGCTTTAATGGTAATAAGCATTAGATTAGCGGCAGAATTTGGTTTGAAAGAGAAACAATTTGGTTTTTTCTTAGCAGCCGCTGGGGTTGGTATGGTGTTGGGTGCAGCGATTTTGGGTAACTGGGGTGAGAAATTACATGGCAAACCTTTACCTTTAATCGGCTTTTTGATGATGGCACTGGTTTTGGGCTTGTTTACTTTTATCGACCACCTGGCGATCGCTTTAGGTCTGTGTGCAATGCTTGGGATTGGTGCTTCTTTAATTGGTGTGCCGATGCAAACCTTAATTCAACAGCAAACTCCCCCAACAATGCTTGGTAAAGTATTTGGCTTTCAAAATCATGCTGTAAATATTGCCCTTTCTCTACCCTTAGCGATTACAGGTCCGATTACCGATGCTTTCGGCTTGCGAACTGTGCTGGTAGGGATGAGTCTTGTTGTTGCTGCTGTCGGTGTTTGGGCTTGGCAAAATACCCGTCGCGTCTTGGAAGATGTAATTTAAGGGGGGGAGTGGGAAAGGGTGGG
>NZ_JAOWRF010000404.1 GCF_025753815.1 Plectonema radiosum NIES-515
TTGACACTCCCCGGCGTAAACGCACGGGGATTCTTGAATCTCAGACATAACTTGCTCAACCAGGCTTGCGCTCTTATTGAGTAGAGGTTTCATCTCCCCAAGCGTTGCTCATGAAAGCCATGAAGGTTCCGGTATGCCCTACCGTACCCAATCCTCGACTAAGGATATTTATAGCTGCGTTTTCATCTCTATCCATTACACAACCACATTTACAAACGTGTGTCCTAGTAGATAGAGTTTTCTTAACAATTTCGCCACAGCTAGAGCATTCCTGGCTCGTATATTGGGGGTTAACCGCAACCGTGACTTTCTTGAATACTTTACCAAAATATTCAAGCCAGACACGAAACTGATACCAGGATGCGTCATTTATAGATTTAGCTAAACAATGATTTTTCACCAGATTTTTTACCCTCAAATCCTCATAAGCGATCAAGTCGCGAAGCTCGCCACGTCGAGGATTCGATGTGGCAGACTTCGCGTTAGACTGAACTACGCACCGTGCAAGCTTTATTGCATGGTGCAATACGATTGCCTACTTATTTTGAGGTGGCGTTTTCCTAAAATCTGTCTAGCTTTGCCTCTATTTTTAGAACCTTTTACTTTTCTGGAAACTCGACGTTGAGAATGTTTAAGAACTTTTTCGCCTTGACGAAGAAATTTGGGATTTTCTACCATCAACCCATTCGAGTCGGTGTAGTATTCCTTTAAGCCGACATCTAAACCAATTGTGTTACCAGATGACTCTATATTCTCTTGACGATTAACATCAATACAAAATTGAACATAAGCACCGTCTGCACGTTTTAGCAGTCTCACCCGTTTAATTTGGTTTATTTGATAGAAGTGCAGGTCACGAGTCCCTTTGAGTTTTAACCTACCGATACCTTTTTTATCAGTGAAAGTGATAAATTTACGGTTATCTTCTAATTTCCAACCCGAAGTTTTATACTCAACAGAGCGACAGTCTTTTTGAAACTGTGGAAATCCCTTCTTGCCCAGAATACCTTTCCTACAATTCTCCAAAAAACGATTAATTGAACTCCATGCTCGTTCTGCACTAGCTTGTCTAGCCATTGAATTAAGTTCGTTAGCAAAGGGAAAATTAGCCGCTTTTTCCAGCACAATATTTCTGCAAATCGTTTTTACCTGTACCTTTTACATCCATCCATAGGCGAATACAGCTATTACGAATGAACTGTGCAGTCCGAATTGCATCCGAAACTGCCGTCATTTGGGCTGACTTTCCATAAGCTTTGAACTCAAAAACAAGCATTTTCCACCTCCCGTCTTATGCTATCACAATTGGTATAAGATAGAGCGAATATAATAAAAAGCCGTCCTGCAAGGACGGGGCTTTAGACCCAACTTTTCGGTAAAA
>NZ_JAOWRF010000035.1 GCF_025753815.1 Plectonema radiosum NIES-515
GGGAAGGGCATTCCCAAACTAACGCTAGCGGAGAGGTTCTCTCTACTTCTACTGGTCGCAAGACCAGTAAAAGCAAAGAACCTCGGTGATGCTAGAATCCCCCGCATTTATGCGTGGGGAGTGTCAAAGAGCGAGAATTACGAAAGTCGTTGGCAATTTCGGAATTATAAATATTTTGCAGCAGTTTTACGCCTTTGGCATTATCAGTGGTAAATTTTATGCTGGGGTCATTGCTGACTGTTATTCCTTCTTTAGTTACAGTGCCATTTTGGGAAGTAGTATTTACAAAAAAGTATAAATTACCGTTGCGACCTCCGTAACCATGCGTTTCGCTGTTATATTTCAGCGCTGATAGTTGAGGTCTAGTTTTTGCCCAGTTGAGGACGGTGTTAATATTTTGTCCTGGTAGGGCATTTGCCGGGGCAACAGTTAAGGCGATCGCACAAACGGATAAAGCAGCAGTAGATAATAAGTTAAATTTATTACAATTTGGCATGGGTTTTCTCTGTATGGTAGATCAGAATTATAGTTAAGGCGATCGCACTCATTAGGTTAGCGATTGCAGTCAAAAGGCGATCGCACAATTAATTTTAGGAAGGAGAATTGAATAATATGCAACCTCACCCCTAACCCCTCTCCGATGTTTTGGAGAGGGGAGGCTTTGACAATAGTCAAAGACGGGGTGAGGTTTTACGCTTTATTACATCGATCTTGCTGACTAACAGGAGTGAATATTTCAAGGTTGTACAACAGATATATTCTGTGTCAACCTGAAGGCAAGATTCGTGTTTGGTTTTGGTAAGCCATCAGCCGAAGTGTTCGCCCACATCAGAGCTAGAGTGAACAAAGCAGCATGTAATAGTAAGTAAAATTTATTACGCATAAATATAAGTTTTTTTATAAGCGAACGCTGATAAATACAGCTTCACTCATCGCTATTTCGCAATCAGCGGGGAAATTTATTTTTGAGCGATCGCACTCGTGCGTTGCCTCAATAAAGCTGCAAAATATCAATCATTTTTTAGCGAGCATCAGAAATGCTGTACAAATCCACGCGGCAAAATCCCTCGCTACACGACGCGATAACGGGAGACTAATAAAGTATCAGGTAATTAAGTTAGGACGCTTAGGTAGCGTTTCAGGACTTTTCAATTAAATAAACTCTCAGTTGCGTGACTAAGGGCTGTTGAGGGTTGGCAGTGGGTAGTTCTAAAACTTTTATATATGTATTCTTTCCACAGGTTTGGAGAAACACCATTATCCTTGACGGAAAACTTGGTTTGTGAAACTTTATCAGAACAATACAAAAAACCCTGAATTGTTAAGATATTTAATTTTTCAAATTACTACTTAGGCTTATATCTATATTTCTTCTTATAAAATTTAAATGTTACAGCACTTTTGTTTAGATTAACTTTATAAACAATTGAGTATAATTTTAGTCAATAAATATTGAAAATTACCTATACATTGTAATTGGTACATAAGTTTTAAATACCAAATTTTGCTAGGAAAAAATTAGATATAGTTACAACACCATTTTTATGAGTTAGACTCATCCGCTCAAAAACAAATAAATCTGTATCTAAATTAGTAGGAATTTGGACTTTTCTTTTACTTTTAATATTTAAAGGGATTTTTGCTAAACCTGCTTATGCATTCTTGTCATCCCTAGACGCTTGTGCTGCTAATCCTGAATGTGCTGCTGCTATAAGTTCTGAAGTAGCTCCTGCTGTTTCTGCTCCTACAGGTGCTGGGTTTGGTGCTTCAACTCTTAGCACTACTACTGCTGCTGGAGCTACTACTTCTTCTGTGCAAGGTGTTGCGGAAATTTCTGTTGCTGCGAGGCTTGGTACTTTAGGAATTTTATACTATTGGAATCAGTCTCAAAATGAAAAGGCTCAGGAAAAGGCTAAGAAGAAGTATTGTACTACTTATCCTAATGATTCTGAGGTTTGTACTCATTGGAAAATTCGTGGTGTTGCTTACACTGCCCCTGATTACCCCGATTGCCCTTATGCTTATTCGGAAAAATTTATTGATGTTCCCTATGGTGTTACTCCTCATTTAGAGATTGTTCAAACTAACGGGTATCCTTGGGGATGCAAGAGCGCACTTCTTGCTAAGATTCCCGAAATTGATTATTTTGATCAAATTACTCAATGGCAAAGCCTGCAAGGTCTAGATAAGGTTGAGGTCAATAAATCTTGGTCTGATTGGTCTCAAGAAAAGCGTGATGAAGCAGTTAGATTATTAAATGGTTCTGACTGGCAAGGTTTGATTAATTCAATGCCTCAAGCGGGGATATTAAATCCTGGAGATAAGATTAATGCCCCGACAATTGTAATTCCAGGAGAAGAGACAGACGACCCTAATACACCAGCCGATGAGCGTTTGTTGAGGAAGGAACACGGATTCTTTACTTTTCCTGGAAAAAATGATTTTGATTATGACGCAGACGGAACAGCAGATTCTGCTGACCCAGAGCCGCAAAATCCTTCTGTGCCAACGGCAAGCGATAACTCGTCAGGTTCCTCATCAGACCAGTCACCGAATCCACCTAATCCTAGTGAACCACTAGACACTTCCCAAGAACCCAGACCAGCACCTTTATCGGAAATATCTGAAGGCATACAAGCAAAAGATTTTGCGGAAGCAAAGGCTGCGGAATTGCGTGATACTTTGCCTAAAAGAGATATTCCAAGAGCAACCGCAGCCGCAGTAAACACTAAAACTGGTAAGGTTTACTATGGCACAAGTGGTAAACCTTTACCTACAACAATCGACGAGTATTTAGCAGAGCGTATGCCCTCACCTAGCCTCGAACCGTGGGAGGTGTCAAACTGTGCGGAATTTAAGGCAGTCAATAATGCACTGTTGGATGGAGCCAATGTAGAAGATTTAGAAGTACATACAGTTAGGACTAAAACAGGTGAAGCGTTTCCCCGGTGTCAAAACTGTCGAGTAACCACCGATGGGACAAATGTGACAAGCGACCCCTAGCCCGTCAATTAATCAAGGACAACCTTGATGCAAGAAAAGGAACAGTTACTTATGACAGTATTTTCAACAGAAACAAGAGCATTGCTACAGCAGGCTGGATGGAGCGAAGAGCGTTGTGTGGATACAAGCGAATACGAGAAAAGCTTGAAGTTAGAAGGTTATCCCCTTCATGAGGTTGTATTGGATTTTTTGAAACGTTTTGGGGGTTTGCGAGTAGTATATCCACACTACCGGGTCAAAAACGAAAAAGACGAATTTTACATCAATCCGACTCTTGCTGCTGCACACATCTATCCTGAAAGGGTTGAAGATTACAGTGAGCGGGTGGGCGCTCCGCTTTGCATCATCGGCGAGGCTTTCAGCTATCATATGACTTTAGTAATGGCTCAAGATGGTAAAGTATACGCAGGCTACGACGACACATTGATTCATGTTGGGGACTCTGGAACTGATGCCATTGAAGCCCTTTGCAGTGGAAGGGATACGCCAAAAATACCCTGATGCCAAAACTCAAACATGAAAAACTGAAAAACGGGGCAGGCTAGAAGCCTAAGAACATTCTTCATTGCTAGAGCAGGCTGGATGGAGGGAAAACCGCTGTTTAGATATAAGCGAATAACAAAATGAATCTAAACTTATACAAATTTGATGCCTTAGAAAAAGAACTAGAAGGACTCCCTCCCCTTCATAGAATCGCGTTTGCGGCTTCTTGTTGCGAGAGGCTGCTTCCCAACTACAACGCTTTTTCTTTTCTGGAAAACTGGGGAGATCCCTCTGTGCTGAGAACTGCACTTAATGAAGTTTGGCAAATCCTTCAAGGAAAGCCAGTGGATGCTGCTTTAATTCGTCGATTAATAAAGGATTGTGAAGATGTAATCCCAGACTCGGATGACTTTGGTGGCTTGTCTGATATGGAAGCACAAGAGGCAGCTATAGCGATCTGCAACACTCTAGAAGCCTGTCTTAATCCTACCCCACAGCAGATTATTAGGGTGGCGAACTGTGTTACAAACACCATTGATGCATTCATCCCTCACGGAGACAAATCTTTCAATGTCAGTGAGTCTAAAGTTGGATTAAAAAAGCTGGAAGAGGCGATCGCAAGCCACCCGTTGGCAGTTCGAGAAATGGCTAAACAAAGCGAAGATTTACGCTTTCTGAAGCAGGCTGATAAATTAGATCCAGACTTTGTGGAATGGCTTCGCACCTCATTTAACAACGACGGAAAAAGCCTAATTGACTTAGGCTGAGGTTGATTTAACAGCATCGGCAGATTTTCTCAGTTCGAGGGGATAAAGTAAGAAAACTTTAGAAAAGGTAAGTAATTAAATTAATATGCCGGACGATTATCATTTACTTAAACTTGGTGGTCTGACATCGCTAATTACAAGTGTGAAGGTCTCTCTATGGGGAAACGAAGTATCACTTGAATGTGTGTACAATCCTGCTAAGGAGCGCTTACCTTATGTCCTAATTTTTCAGGATTGTCGCGACATAAGGTGGACTGTGCATGATTCAGAGGAAATACATGAACTAGAAGCTGACCTAATTGGCTTTTCTATGGGTACAAAATCCCATCAGGAACCTGCTGTAATTACCACAGATATCTTTGAAATATCGATAATTTATGGTAGTTTTTTTCTCCAAAAAAATTGGTAAAGGGGTTATTGATAGTATTAATGGAACAATTACTGATGACGATGCAAAACAGAAATTTTTTGAATTTTTTGAAGAATACTTGAATAGGAACAAGAGTTTAGAAGTACACGAAAATAGTGGTTAAGCAGAAAGTATCCTGAGTGTGTTATGCCGTAGGCTAACGCACTCAGGATACTTGTTTTAAAGCGTAGGTAATCAATATGAACAATCTCTCTAGACTTCTCCAAGAGATAAAAGATAACCCAGTCGTGTACATAGACAAGCCATCAATTACTTGTCTTCATTCATTCTTAAATGGGTATTTAGATGCTCCAATATATCTGGGATTGGATCGAGAAATTTCTGGCTTTGAAGGATTTAAAGATTGGATACAAGAAAGAGCAAAAACTAAAGTATGTCAATCATGGTCTGAGATAATTATCTTTGGCTGTGGAAGTGAGAGAAGCGCCTTCTATAGATTTTTTGAATTATTTGAGGAATTTAAAAAACTGAAAGATATTTCAAAAACTCAAGAAGGTAAAGAAAAATATAGTGCTACTGAAAAAAAATCAAGGTTTTTTGATTTTGATATTTATGACGAGATTTTAAAGGGCATAAAGAAGAGACCAGGTATGTTTTTAGGAACTAGCTCAATTACTAAGCTTGATATGCTTTTGCGAGGATACAGTCTGGGTCGAAAAGAAGTTGGTGTACCCCCAACTAAGCCAGAAAGAGAATTTTCAGGTTTTCAATCATGGGTTCAAGAAAAATATGAAATAAAATCAGGTCAATCATGGGCAAAAATAATTCTCTTCTTCTCTATAGATGACTATGAAGCCCTACAAAGATTTTTTGAACTGTACGAAGAATACCAAAATAGAAACAAGAGTTCAAAATTTGACGAAAAAAGTGTTTAAGCAGAGAGCATCTGGATGTAATCAATATGAATAATTTATCTAGACTTCTTCAAAATATCAAAGATAACCCTGCCACATACTTAGATAAACCATCACTTACTTGTCTTCATTCATTCTTAAATAGCTACTTAAGTACTTTTTGTGATTTGGGATTTATTCAGGAATGCTTGGCAATGGAAGGATTTGGAGACTGGATGCAAGAAAGAGTAGAAACTACAGTACCTCGCTCGTGGGATGCAATATTTCTGTTTACACATGGGAGTGAAAGAAATGCCTTTTATAGCTTTTTTGAACTATTTGAAGAGTTTTTGAAGCATAAAGAAAGTTACCAAAATCAAAAAGATGAAGCTGAAGAAAATTTAAAATCCAATATGAAGAATTGGAAATCTGGTACATACAATTTCTACAAGCTTCTAAAGGATATTAAAAAGAGACCAGCTATGTACTTGGGTACTACCTCAATTACTAGGCTTGACATGGCTTTAAGAGGATACAAAGTAGCTCGAACAGAAGTTGGTTTAGCTGCAACTGAAGAGGAAATACAATTTGAAGGGTTTCAAAAATGGGTTCAAGAAAAATATGAAATTAAATCAAATCAATCTTGGGCAAAAATAATTCTCTTCTTCTCTATGGATGAGCATGAAGCCTTAGAAAGATTTTTTGAGTTATTTGAAGAATACCAAAATAGAAACAAAAGTTCCGAAGTTGAGAAAAACAGTGATTAAGCAGACAGCATCTGGAGGTAATCATTCTTCATTGCTACAGCAGGCTGGATGGAGTGAAAACCGCAAAGTAGACACAAGTGAATACTAGAAGTGCTTAAAGTTAGAAGGTTATCCAGTTCATGCGGTTATAGTGGATTTTTTAGTACGTTTTGGGGGTTTACGGGTAATATATCCTCACCCCCGTGTTCCTCAAACCAATGACGAGTTTTGTATTAATCCGAAGTAGATGTACCAAATAAAATATAGTGGTTCTCATTTGACTTAAATACATAAAACGCATCGATTTTGTCACCACCAACTAAAAATCACCACTCCTCATAGTCCGCGTAGGCGGACTTCGTTCGTTTAGCCGCGACTTCCAGTCGTCAGGCACTAACGACACAAAACTTAGACTTTCTCTCACAGGCGCCTCCCATCCACTTGCCCAACCAGACACTTGTAGATTACAGATTGACACACTTCTTAATAAAGCCGCTCAGATGCCGCAAAACGTTCTAATCTAAAAGCTGAACTGGGTTAAATTTTTCTAGCAGTTTTGAAGGTGGCACGGAACCCCATGACCACACCGATGTGTCAACCTGCAAACGAACCCAGGCTTAACACATAAATAATTATGATGGGAGTTTTACAAATCCGATGAGTGTTAAGGCAAGTGGTGGAAGCTCAGTTGCGCGTCCGCAACTATATCAAACTTTAGCTTTGTCAACAATTACCCAAGCGGAACAGCAAGACCGCTTTTTGGGAACCGGCGAACTGAAGGAACTCGAAAGCTATTTTGCATCTGGTGCAAAGCGTTTAGAAATTGCCCAGACGCTCACGGACAATTCTGAGATTATAGTCTCACGAGCCGCCAACCGAATTTTTGTCGGTGGTTCGCCAATGGCTTTCTTAGAAAAGCTCAAAGAACCAGAACTAGCGACTGTCGCTGCTGGGGGAATGGATGTAAGAGAGGGAATGAAATTAGGAACCGTCACCTACGTGGAAACTCGTGGGGGATTCCTAGAAAACTTGCGTTCTATTTTTAACTCCTCCCCTAGTGGTGGTGCGACGCCTGCGGGTTTTAGACCAATCAACATTTCCCGTTATGGTCCTAGCAACATGGCTAAGAGCTTGCGGGACTTGTCGTGGTTTCTGCGCTACGCGACTTATGCGATCGTTGCAGGCGACCCCAACATTATATCCGTGAATACACGGGGACTGCGGGAAATAATTGAAAACGCTTGTTCTGGTGAAGCGACAATTGTGGCTTTGCAGGAAATCAAACAAGCATCACTTTCCTTTTTCCGCAAGGATGCTGAGGCAACAGATATTGTGACTCAGTACATGGATGTTTTGCTGGGAGAATTCAAAGCACCCACCCCATCAAATAAACTGCGTCAACGTTCTTCTAGTGACCAACAAGGGTTAGAACTGCCCCAAATATATTTTAATGCGGCAGAGCGTAGACCCAAGTTTGTGATGAAGACTGGATTGGGCGCAAGTGAAAAAGTTGAAATCATCAAAGCGGCTTATCGGCAAATTTTTGAGCGCGACATTACCCGTGCTTACAGTCAGTCGATATCTAACCTGGAATCTCAGGTGAAGAACGGTACAATCTCGATGAAAGAGTTTGTCCGACGCCTTGGCAAATCTCCCCTTTACCAAAAACAGTTTTATCAGCCTTTTATCAACAGCCGCGCTTTAGAATTGGCATTCCGTCACTTCCTCGGACGTGGACCGAGTAGCCGCGAAGAAGTACAAAATTACTTCTCGATTATTTCCAATGGCGGTCTATCTGCTTTAGTCGATGCCTTGGTAGATTCTCAGGAATATTCTGACTACTTTGGAGAAGAAACAGTACCATACCTGCGCGGTCTGGGTCAAGAAGCTCAAGAATGTCGCAACTGGGGACCGCAGCAAGACCTGTTAAATTACAGTGCGCCTTTCCGGAAAGTTCCTCAGTTTATCACCACATTCGCTGACTACGAACAGCCACTACCAGATCAACACGTTTACGGTTCTGGTAACGATCCGCTGGAAATTCAATTTGGAGCGATTTTCCCGAAAGAAACTCGCAACCCCAGCAGTCGTCCGGCGCCTTTTGGCAAAGATACCAAGCGGATTTTGATTCACAATGGTCCGGGTATTAATAACCAGAATAGCAATCCGCGATCGCGTGGTGAATTCCCAGGTACCTTGGGTCCGAAAATCTTCCGCTTAGATCAGCTACCGGGCACAAGAGGCAGAAAGTCACCAACCGGTGTCAGTGTAAAATACTCAGAAAGTTCCACCCAAGCACTAATTAAAGGTGCTTACCTGCAAGTTTTCGGTCGCGATGTTTACGAAGGTCAGCGGCTGAAAGTAGCAGAAATTAAGCTAGAAAACGGTGAAATTTCTGTAAGGGAATTTATCCGCGCTTTGGCAAAGTCGGATCTATTCCGGAAAATGTACTGGACTTCGCTTTATGTGTGTAAGGCGATCGAGTACATTCACCGGCGCTTGTTGGGTCGTCCTACCTACGGTCGCCAAGAAAATAACAAGTACTTCGATATATGTTCTAAGAAGGGCTTCTACGCCTTGGTAGATGCGATTCTTGACAGTCCGGAGTACAGTGAGGCATTTGGTGAAGATACTGTTCCTTACGAACGTTATCTGACTCCTCAAGGTGTATCGCTGCGACAACTGCGGGTTGGTAGCATTCGCGAAGATGTAGTCGTTAACAGAGTTGATCAACAAGAAACACCACGCTTTGTCGAACTTGGTGCTGTCACTCAAGAACGCTCAGAACCGGATATTCAGTCCCGCATTAACCAAGGTGTTAGCAAGAAGCGCGAACAAACGAAAATCTTCAAGCAGATTGCTGGTACTAATGACAAAGTTGCCGTTAAAACTTTGATCAACGCTGCCTACCGTCAGATTTTCGAGCGCGATATTGCTCCATACATCGTTAAAAACGAGTTTACGACCTTAGAAAGCAAATTGGGTAACGGGGAAATTAACGTTAAGGAATTCATCGAAGGTTTAGGTTGTTCGAGTCTATACCAAAAAGAATTCTACGCGCCTTATCCCAACACCAAGGTAATTGAACTGGGAACCAAGCACTTCTTAGGTCGTGCGCCATTAGACCAGGGGGAAATACGTAAGTATAACCAGATACTGGCTAGTGAAGGGTTGCGTGCCTTTATTGGGGCAATGGTGAACAGTGCTGAGTATCTGCAAGCCTTTGGTGAAGACGTGGTGCCTTATAACCGCTTCTTAACATTGCCGGCGGCGAATTATCCGAACTCTCAGAAATTGTACAACCAACTCACCAAGCAAAACGATGATGTGGTTGTGCCCAGTTTTGATACAGTGCAGCCGCGTATGGATGTGGCAAAAATGCCGATTTTGGGCAAGGCGATCGCAGATTTGGCAGCGAGAACTCGCGATATCGACAAAACCAAACCGCTGTTTATCGAACTCGGTCGTTCTTTCAACGACGGTCGCGGACAGTCGGTGGAAGTTGGTGTTGGTACAAGCCGTCGCAAACCAGCCCGTATTTACCGCATGACCGTAGGCTCAGGTCAAGCAGAAATGCAGCAAGTGATGGACGCGATTTACTGTCAGGTAATGGATGTCTTTAGCGGACAGGTTCCTAGTTACTTCCGCCGTTCTGACTTAGAAAGCAAACTGCGAAACGGGGAAATTTCCGTGCGCGAGTTTGTGCGCGATTTAGCTAGTTCAGAAATCTATCGCAAACGCTTCTATACGCCTTATCCCAATACCAAAGTGATTGAGTTCCTATTCCGTCACATATTGGGACGCGCACCAGCTACTCAGGCAGAAATACGCACTTACAACAAGTTGCTGGCTGATAGTGGTTTAAAAGCCGCTGTAGAAGCGATGGTGGAAAGTCCAGAGTACGCTCGTTACTTTGGTGAAGACGTGGTGCCTTACCCACGCTTCCCGTCTTTACCTGCGGGTAACTACCTCGGTAGCGTCCAAGCAGCTGCGGACTTGGTGAAACAATCCTGGTCTAGCTTGTCACCGTCTGTGTTGACCGGCGGACGTGCTAGGTAGCGATCGCGTTTAGAGAGACAAGGGAGACAAGGGAGACAAGGGAGACAAGGGGACAAGGGAGACAAGGTGAATTTTATTCGTTGTCTCCTTGTCTCCCCATCCCCCCTCTCCCCCTCTCCCCCTCCCCCCCTCCCCCCCTCCCAACCCCCCGCAACAAAGCTTTCAGATTGTCCGTGCGACTGCAAATCTGAAAAAAGATATTACAAAGTATTAAGAGCAGTCATAATTGCTCAACATAATGCCCGAAAATATTTTGCGGAAGGTATCTGAGTTTTACGGCTTGTGTAGTTCTATTTACCCAAATCAACTCGAAATTCCTAGCACAACACAAACAATTTTGCAAGTGTTTTGTCTAAGAAAACGAGAAAAACTCAGTCAATCCAAAAAGTCGCACCAGTTTAATCAAATTCTGGTTTCATTAGTACTGGAGGAATCCAAATCATGAGTATCGTCACGAAAGCTATCGTGAATGCTGATGCAGAAGCCCGCTACCTTAGCCCTGGCGAACTGGATCGGATCAAGAGCTTTGTTACAGGTGGTGAGCGTCGTCTTCGCATCGCTCAAGTTTTGACAGACAACCGCGAGCGGATTGTTAAGCAAGCTGGTGACCAACTGTTCCAAAAGCGTCCTGATGTTGTATCTCCTGGTGGCAACGCTTACGGTCAAGAAATGACTGCTACTTGCCTGCGTGACCTGGATTACTACCTCCGTCTCATCACCTACGGAGTTGTTTCTGGTGATGTAACCCCCATCGAAGAAATCGGTGTTGTGGGTGTTCGCGAAATGTACAAGTCCTTGGGAACTCCCATTGACGCTGTTGCTTCAGGCGTAAACGCAATGAAGAATGCAGCCGCATCCCTGTTGTCAAGTGAAGATGCTGGTGAAGCCGGCGCTTACTTCGACTACCTAGTTGGTGCAATGCAATAGGTTGAACTTGTTTCTCTGTGGAAACAGAACAATTGCAATACGGTTGGAAATAAGGAATTAACAACATGCAAGACGCAATTACCGCTGTCATTAACTCTTCAGACGTTCAAGGTAAGTACCTCGACACCTCTGCTTTAGAGAAATTAAAAGGCTACTTCTCAACTGGTGAACTGCGCGTTCGTGCTGCTAGCAGCATCAGCGCTAATGCTTCGGCGATCGTCAAAGAAGCTGTAGCAAAAGCTTTGTTGTACTCTGACATCACCCGTCCAGGTGGCAACATGTACACCACCCGTCGCTATGCTGCTTGCATCCGCGATTTGGACTACTACTTGCGTTATTCTACCTACGCTATGTTGGCTGGAGATCCTTCCATCCTTGATGAGCGTGTGTTGAATGGCTTGAAAGAAACCTACAATTCCTTGGGTGTACCCGTTGGTGCAACTGTGCAAGCTATCCAAGCAATGAAAGAAGTAACTGCTAGCTTGGTTGGTCCCGACGCTGGTAAGGAAATGGGCGTTTACTTCGACTATATCTCTTCTGGCTTAAGCTAAGAGTTAGTCAGCACTTAAATAACTAGTTGAAGTTAGGTGCGGCTTGATTAAGGTCTGGAAATCAATCGTGAGTGCTAGAAAGTTATGTCGCTTGTCTTTTTGAATTTAGAAATTTGGAGTGATGAGTGTTAGCTGTCTAGTATTGATGATTGATTTCCAGCCTTGGAGTAAAACTAAAAAGATTTACGTAAAAGATACACTCCCATTTTTTTGACATAAAAAAGTTTTCACGATAAATACAGGAGATTTAACCCGATGCGGATGTTTAAAGTTACCGCTTGCGTTCCCAGTCAAACTCGCATTCGCACTCAACGCGAACTGCAAAACACCTACTTTACCAAGTTGGTTCCTTATGACAACTGGTTTCGCGAACAACAGCGCATTATGAAAATGGGCGGCAAAATCGTCAAGGTGGAGCTAGCAACTGGCAAGCAAGGCACCAATACTGGGTTACTGTAATTCCTATATAACAAAAATTATTGTAGGGAGTTGCAAAGAGGTCAATGATGACCTCTTTTTTGTTGCTTGAAAGTCCTCAGGCTAGAAGCCTGAGGTGTTGCGCGGAAGTGGTCATACCAATTTTGTGTGAAGTTGCGGTTTATTCGCCCTGCGCCGAGCGCACGCTGCGCGAACAGGCGCTTTAGCCTGGGAGCAACGCGGGCACACAAACAAGAGCTTACCTACGTGGGCGCTCTTAGGCACATTTTCATAAATAAACGGTATTACGCAAAAATATTGACAGGAGATTTCAGGTAAATGAAGTACATATATAAAATCCAAAAACTTGTAGAGACGTAGCAGTGCTACGTCTCTACGTGTATTCGATATTAGGGCAATCTGCTGTATGTCAATGCGTTGGCATCAGCCTTTCCGCAGGGTAGGAAGAGAAGCAATCTCAAATCCTACGGTATTAAACTCCTACAGGTTTGGAATCAGGTTTCGTAACGGGTTGGGAAGAAGAATTTGTGACAGGAACCAATTCCCATTGCTGACTCAGGCTACCATTAGCTTCTCTGATAATAGCCCTAGGGAACACTAAAAGGGGTTCAGTAATATCTATCACTAAGCTCTTATCGACTTTACTTTTTATGAATCCTTCCTCTGTGATGATCCATTGCGGATTTGTATTTTGAGATGGTCGGTTGACAACAACTCCGGTATCAGGCGCAATCGTACCATTTCGACCATCTAGCACAAAACCATTGAGCCTACTTAGGATTAAGCCTTGCTCATCAATTGACCATTCTTGATTAGCTTGACCATTGCGTGGAGCCAAAACAACTTCTGTCCCTGGTAATGGAATGCGTGCGGCAATATCCAATACTCTATGGTTGCTCTTGTTTTCGATTAAAAAATAGCTTGGTGGTGGTAGTATTGGTATCGTTTGATCTGGTTGTTCTGGTAGTATTGGTATCGTTTGATCTGGTTGTTCTGGTAGTATTGGTATCGTTTGATCTGGTTGTTCTGGTAGTATTGGTATCGTTTGATCTGGTTGTTCTGGTAGTATTGGTACCGTTTGATCTGGTTGTTCTGGTGGTGGTGCTTCTGTCGTGTTGATCAAGACGGAGACGCTGTTGCCGCTCCCATTTGCCGTAGCGAGGTCAACCCTGCCGTCGTTGTCGAAATCCGCAGCCACTATAGATCTGGGTCTATTGTTGCCAACGAGCGGGAAGTTAGTCGGGAGTCCAAAATTGCCATTCCCATTTCCCAGTAAGACGGAGACGCTGTTGCTGCTACTATTTGCCGTAGCTAGGTCAAGCATTGTGTCGCCGTTGACATCCGCAGCCACTACAGAACTGGGATTGCCGCGGACTTCCCAGTCAGTCGGGAGTCGAAAAGTGCCATTCCCATTTCCCAGGAAGACGGAGACGCTGTTGCCGCTCCCATTTGCCGTAGCTAGGTCAAGGTTGCCGTCCTTGTTGACATCTGCAGCCACTACATGCGGGTTACCCCCGCTGAATGGGAAGGCAGTCGGGGATCCAAAAGTGCCATTGCCATTTCCCAGTAAGACGACGACGTTGGTCGAACCTGCCGTAGCCAGGTCAAGGTTGAGGTCGTTGTTGAAATCCGCAGCCACTACAGACTGGGGAAAATTGCCGACCGGGAATTCAGTCGCAGGTTCAAAAGAGCCATTGCCATTTCCCAGTAAGACGGAGACGTTGTTGCTATTTATATTTGCCGTAGCCAGGTCAAGATTGCTGTCGTTGTTGAAATCCGCAGCCACTATAGAGTGGGAACGATTGCCGACCTCGAAGTGATTCGGAGGATATCGAAAAGAGCCATTGCCATTTCCCAGTCTGACGGAGACGTTGTCGGTTTCTGGATTTGCCGTAGCGAAGTCAACCCTGCTGTCGTTGTCGAAATCCGCAGCCACTACAGAGTAGGGTCTATATACGACATCGTAGGGATGAGTCAAGGGTTGAAAAGAGCCATCGCCATTTCCCAGGAAAACGCCAACATTGAAGCTGCCAGGATTTGCCGTAGCCAGGTCAAGGTTGCGGTCGTTGTTGAAATCCGCAGCCACTACAGAGCGGGGAGAACCGCTGACCGGGAAGTTAGTCGCATTGGCAAAACTCACTGGAACATTAACAGTTGTATTCGCTAATGCATCAGGAGTTGTAAACAGGAAGCTACTGACACACAAAAGTGCTGTCAGGAGAAATGAAGTGAATTTTTTCATCGTAGATTGTATTTACAGATGAGTCAAACTGTTGCCAGAAAACGAAGTTGTTGTTCTTTTTTGAACAACTTTTCCAGAAGTTGCACACAAAAAATTAGGAGTTACGCATTGACAGACATCAGCAAATGTGGATTACCTCTGGTTACAAAGAGTTTTTCTTGCCTCTGCCTAGGTGATGGAAAAGTGTTAATATCATATTCTCGTACTAGTCACTACTCTTATTCCAAGACAATTTGTACCTTGAGAACCTACGTTTTCAATAGTCGCCTTAGTGATTCCATTAACAGGAAAGATGAAGTGTTCAGAAGTACCAGCATTTATGATTTGAGGCACTGTTGGTATCTCAGGACGTATAGTTGTGAATCGAAGAGCTCCGTTAACAGTAGATCTCTGATTGATTACAGTCACTATTAACTCTCTAGCAGGATTAAATTCTAGCTCCAAGAGTTCATTATTGTAGAGCGTGACATCGCAGTTTCGGGAAATGTTCAGTTGACATTGAGCTTGTGCATGTGCAGCATTAGTTTGAAAACCAAAAGTTACCACAAAGGCAAGCATTAGTATTGTCAGACAGTTAATTAGATGTTTCATTTTCGTTACTTTGATTTAGAGTTATCTACCAATACGTCTCGCTTAAGCCCACAGGCTGTAGCCTCACCGTTCACGGTCAAGGCTATCTTAACCAAACCCTATTGAGGAGACCACTTATTAAATGGTTAATAGCAGTCTAATACCTAGCAAGTAGGATATCAGGAATTCAAGAGCATTTGAACTAGAAAAAGCAAATTGTTTGTCATCAATTCACGAATTCCGAATTACGCGCAGCGGTACTAGGTGTTTTGAAGTTTCTCCTGTGGAGGGGAAATGTCAATTTCAAGGACATCTTTTGGTATCTGGCGAATTAGTTCACCGTAGTAGGATGGTTTTTGGTTCTCTAGACAAAGGCTTGGGGTAATAGAAGTGGGGTGTAACCATGATTGATCGAATTCTGTCCACAAACGTCGCAATTGTGGATTAATCGCACTATCAGCCAAAATTCCACTCACTACTCGATAAACTCCAAGCAAGTTTTGGAAGCTACCGCGCAGGCTCATTTTCCCTTGGGAAACTGCTGAATCTAAAGTCAATCTACCACTCACCACGTCTCTAAGAGTTTCAGCTTCAGTGCGAAGATTAACTGACTCAAATACGACAGGATATTTAGTCTCAACTTGGAGTTGCTCACCGCCATTAGCGTAGAGTTGCAGTTGAACTCCATCTAGATCAATCACGGCTGTTTTTCCCGATACTGTCTGCACTAAATCTTTCCAGGTAGAACCTTGTTGAGTTCGCAGTATTTCTACAAGACGGTGCAGGGATTGAGCTAACTGTGCATCACGGTCTAAAGATGGACTTTGCATAAATAGGGGGAGTGAGAATAATTAAAGCACATATTCACCATAAAGAATTCCCTTGGCGTGCAATGTTTTGCCCTGAAGAAAAAGGCTAACTTCAACTGTGCCGGTGACTTCTTCAATAAAAGTGTATTGACGTTCTTGATTGTCAGGTACGATTAACTCTGCTATTGTTTCAAACTTGACGTTGATTAACAATCGACCTTCTGGATCAGCGGCTTCCACTTGCAAAGCTTGAGGAACTCTGATGGTGCGATCGCTAAACAGCGAAGCCATAATTCCTGGCAGACGTACAGGTCGAAGTGAAGAATCAGACCATTGCCAGTTAATGTATAAACTAGAACCAATAAAAGTTTTAGTTAACTCATGATCAATATATACAAAAATGTAAGGTAAACCTTTGAGAGAATGGTCTTTGTTGGTACGTTGGTCTAAAGCCAGAGTAATTTGCCGACCATCATCACAAGTGGCAAAAGCGACAAACCATTCCCAGCCGATATCTTCACCCCAACGAAAACTACCAAAATTACGGTCATGATAGCTAAACCAACTGCGATCGATATCGAAGTTTCGCCCACCTACAGATAACTCTCCCATCACCTGTAAACCTGGTACCAAAGCCCAACCAATGAAACCGCTGCCAAAGGGTGAATCTTCAGTAACTAATAAAGGTGTAGCTTGTGCCTCTCCCTGAAAACGAATGGCTAGTTGCATTCTTTCGTCTTGGACTTCTAGTCTCGAGTACTTGCCGTTAATTTCTAGTAAAACGTTGTTTCCTGAGAGCCGTAAGGGGTATCGGCAAACCATGTCGGGTTGCCATTCTAAGCTCAAGGCAGTGCCGAAGGTTAGCATGGGAGTATCAACTTGATATTCTACAGGAAGCCGATCGCTCGCAATGTTGACTAAAAAGCTGACTTGAATTTCTCCCTGTCCTGGTCTTCCTGCTAATGTTAAATTGACTAATATCCGTATTTTGCCTTCTTTGTCCCAAAGTACGAAGTGATACCAATCCTTCCAGCTTAAGGCTAAGGTAGGATCGTCCAAAGGAATGCGGAGGGTTTCAATTCGGTCTAATAGTTGTTCATCAATAGTCATCGCTGTAATGACCCTCTCTGTTGAAAAATATTTTCTGGTGTTTGTTGAGATGTAGTGGAAGGCACAACTGAGGCAACACCAAGATGAGTGGAAATCTCTCTGGTGCAGAGATCGGCAATTTTTGGCGATCGCAACGCTAGTCCGAGAACAAGACTACCAAACCAGGCTTGAGCATCCATGCCCAAGGATGATATGAAAGCATCTGTTGCATTAGCTGATATTGAGATATCATTTTTGAGCGAACTAATATTTAAATCTGTGAGTCCCAAACTCCATAACCACTGTTGTGTGACATCAAGTAAACCACCTTTAAATAGCCCAGAACTACCAGAAGCTTGATAGGCAATTGCAGCCTGATGACTAATAGCTAACCAACGTGGAACTTGAGCACAACTAAAGGCAATTACCCCATTGTTAAAAAAGCGGGTGGTTTTTAATTGTTGGAGCAATTGACTGCCAGATTTCGTTTGGATGTACTGATTCCCTTTTTGACACACTAAGAGCAACAACTCTAGCACTAACCAACGGACTGGAAGTATATCTAGACTTTGTAGGATAGTCATGAGATTGTTGATTGCTTGGATTGCATCATCACTCTCTAACTTTCGCATCAAGATATTTCGATTTGAGTGAGTGGTTGCAGTTAAGGTAGTCGCAACTCTAGGTGAAGTTAGCAAAAGTCCTAAGACTATTCCAGCAAACCAGCGATCGGCAGCTTCCCCCAACTCAGAAACCACAACTAAAGCTAATTTAGGAGAAATAGAAGTTTTGTCTAATTTGTGAGCAACATCTACATTTTCCTCTAGAACTAGACTAAACAACCATTGCTCCCAAATAGACAGCAAACTGTGATTGTTTAAGACTTTGTCCGCACTATTTAAGCTATCAGCAATCCAGTTGGGCAGTTGAGCAGCGACAAAAGCCTTGACTCCATTCTGAAAGAAGCGAGTGCTTTTGAGTTGATGAAGTAACTGCTTTCCTAGCTCAGTTTTGATATATTCGTTTCCTGCTTGATATAAAATTACGAGAAATTCAGCCACTAACCAACGGGATGGAATCTTGTCTAAATCTATCAAACCTGATATGAGATTAAAGCTAGCAGATGTTGTTGGATCTACAGCACTTGATAAAAGGTTTGTTTGTGAACTTAAAGGTAAGGTAACTGATAGAGAAGCTTCCACAACTTGAGGTTGGTGTTTTTGTTGAGTCGGTGATAAAATTTCAGCTTCTATAGAAATAGATTCTTCAGCGATCGCGGGAAACCGTAACCAACTTTTGAGGAATTGCTCTGGTTTGAGATCAGAGGGAATGAAAAATGTGACAGTTTGGTTGAGTTTGCTTGCCGGCAATAACTGGATAAAAGGGGGGTCAATTAAATTTGCGATCGTGATAATTTGACCATCATCCATGATCCAGTCATCTATAGCAAGGCGAAATAACCAGCTTTCAGTCATTTGGCTGTGAACTGATAAGCGCAAAACTAAGATTGAGCCTGGATAAACTTTTACTTTAACTTGGGGAATATCTAAGAAAAGTCTGGGATTTTCATTCATTTTCAAAACTTCTGACAATTTACTGATTTCGATAAATTATATAATTAACTATTTCTTTAATAACTCGACGGTCATGAAGTGAGCATTCCCATTTTTCTTCTAAACGCAATGGAGTCTCTTGATGAAGAAAATCTAGCGAATCCAACATTTTTTCTGCTTTCCCTGCCAATAATCTCGCTACTTCCCAACCATGCTTGATACTACCACATCTAATCATTTGCTCCAAAATAAAATTTACTTGTTCCGGAGTTTTTTTTTCTCTAGGTAAAGCAAGTATATCAATTATTCTTTGGGAATATATTCCACTATTTGACAATACATGATTTAACATTAATGTGCGTTTGCCTTCGTAGATATCACCACCAATTTCTTTGCCATAAGTTTCAATAGAGCCTTGTAAATTCAACAAATCATCTTGAATTTGAAAGGCAATTCCCAAAACCATACCAAATCGAGTTATATCTGCCAAAGGTTCAGCTATATCTCTACTACTTACAGATGGATGTCCAACAATCAAACCAATTCGACAGGGAGTCATAAATGAATACCAGCAAGTTTTTTTGACGCACATCTGAAAGTAATCTTGATCAGTCAAGTTAGAGGCATTATTAGCAACCCAGTCTAATTCCATTGCCTGCCCTTCAACAGACTGTTGAGCCATAAACTCAATTTCATGTAAAATGCTCAAAGCTTTGTCAACTCCCAAAAGAGACAAATTTTCTAGCAATAAACCAACTGCTAAAACGTTTGTAGCATCTCCTACATTGATAGCACGAGGAATTCCAATCATGCTATGTAGAGTTTTCTGACCTCGTCGAGCTTCAGAACCATCTTCAATATCATCATGAATTAAAAAAGCATTATGATAAAGCTCAAGAGCTGATGCTGATGTCACAGCATTATGTCCCATCCCTCCCACTGCTCTAGCGACGCTAATACATAGAGTTGGTCGCAGCATTTTACCGTTCCGAAATGGATAATCCACTAATAAGTCATACAAGGGTTGATACGCACCTAGCATCTGACTCCTTGTTTCTACAAATTCTTTGATTTTGTTAACTATTTTTAATCGGGATTCTTGCAATACTTCGTTAATAATCTCCTGGTCATACATTAACTCAGGGGCAGTATTGTTGCTGCTCAAATCAATTGGAGAATTTTGTGTATCTTCTGAACTTAATAAAGTTGTCGCAATACTATCTAGTAAAGCGACACCTGACTTGTTCTCAGAACTTAATGACACAGAGTCAGTAATTTGAATAGATGTAGAAGACGATATCAAGGAATTTTGGTCAGATCCATTTCTGCTTATTGTCGTACTATTTGGCTGAAAATCTGAGTGAGAAGCAACTGAATAAAACTGCTGATACTTATTAGATTCATTTTGAGTACCATTATTCAGATTTATTTCTTGAGTAAGTGTTGAATTCTTATCCTGCTGTCCTCTTGGTAATAAAGTTGTAATGTTGATCGCTTCTTTTTGGAAGTGATTGTTTGACTCACTGGCTATATTATGTTTTTGATTGTAAATCAATAAACCAAATAAGCAAATAGATAGACACACTATCAACAAGTAAATTTCTAGCATAAATAATTTAAACTAGCCTGTTTTTGTTATTTAGACAACAACTGTATCATGAATTAATTGGAAATTATTTTTTTTTAATTCTATTCATTTTAATCAGTTTTTTGCTAAATTAATATCAGAAATATTGATGTTGAAAATTAGAAATTTGATTGTTCTCTAGAAATCTTTTTTACTGACATTTAGTAAGTGTAAAATATGTGAATTGATCCAATTTAAATTCTTGCTTCAATCTGAAAAATAATTTGGAATTCATGTAAGAAAATCATGGATATCAATGATGAACAAACAACCAATTAACGTTGCCCGTCATTTGGAGAGCGGAACCAGCAAAAATATTTTGCTCGTTACCACTGGATCTTATGGTGATGTGTTTCCTTTTTTAGCGATCGCTCAGGAGTTACAAATACGAGGACATCGTATTATCCTTGCTACTAACGAGATTTACCGTCACATAGTCGAACCCGAAGGAATTGAGTTTCATGCAATTAGACCTGATGGGTACATTGATATAGAACAAGTAGGGCAGTTTATCCAGTTGCTCTCAAACTCACAACAACCACTTGATTACGGCATTAGTTATCTAACGATGCCTCATTTGCGGGCAACATATTCTGATTTGGTGGAGGTTGCACACAAAGCTGACTTGCTAGTAACCCATCCTCTTGCCTGTGCAGCGACTCTTGTAGCTGAAAAAATGGGGATTAAAAGAATATCTACTGTTCTCTCACCCATATCATTTCTGTCTGCCTACGATTCTCCCTACGGCTCAACCACTCCTTCATCTGATTATGAAAAAGCTTTAACATTGGTTGCCAAAGATAACTTCTACAGACAACTTCGTTGGCAAACACGTTTTTGGAGTGCACCAGTACGTCAGTTGCGTGCAGAATTAGATTTACAACCAAGCGCTGACCTCCTGTTTGAAGGGCAACATTCATCGGAATTGGTACTGGCTTTATTTTCTCAGGTTTTGGCGACTCCTCAACCAGACTGGCCGATTCAAACTCAGGTAACTGGATTTCCTTTTTTCACGAGTCGTCATCGCAAAGGTCTGCCAAAAGAATTGGAAGACTTTTTACAACAGGGACCACCTCCTATCGTGTTCACTTTAGGTTCATTAATGGTGTGGGCACCAGGAAACTTTTATTTTGAAGGTGCGATCGCTGCCCAACAATTAGGCTATCGATGCGTCTTGTTGATGGGACCAGGAGCGGATTCCGTTACCAAAGAGCAGCTTCCACCAGGTGCTTGCGCTATTGGCTATGCTGACCATGAGGCTATTTTTCCTCAGGCAGCGGTGATCGTCCATCACGGTGGTGTAGGGACTACAGCTCAAGCCTTGCGTGCAGGTCGCCCAATGCTGGTCATTCCTCACGCATTCGATCAGCCGGATAACGCTGCCCGATTAGTACGCAAAGGTGTGGCACGGATGCTTGAACGTCAACATGGTAGTGCTAGCCAGATTGCCGCAGAACTCAAACCATTACTGCTGGACAAGAGTTATGCCGCTAAAGCCGCAGAAGTTAGTCGTATAGTACAGGCAGAAAATGGTGTTGTAAACGCTTGCGATGCCATTGAAAATCATTTGTTACTACGCAGCATTTGACTCTCGTAGGTTGGGTTTGATTAATCAAACCCAACCTACTTGAATCAGGCTCTTCGATTTATTTACGCCTATCTGCCTTATCTCTGACCAAGAACGTATACAGAGCCATATTCGCCATGCCCACCACCAGGCTTAGCTCTGTATCTGGTCAAGGGTGCCCCTAAAAAAGCTACTCCCCAACTGGTGAGCGAAACAGAACGCTTATCATAACTATCCAAACCACTAACGTATTCGCTGTCCATTCTATCAGCTATGAATCTGTGTTCTTGCTTCCACTCTCCGTTTTCTAGCCGGAAAATATAGGCACCCCCACTATTGTCCCATGTGATTCCATCAAGACCTTTAGCCCCGACAACAGCTAGATTCCCATTGATGGTGACAGCGTTGCCAAACCAGTCAGAATTTCTTAAATCATCAGGTTGTAGCTTTAGTTTTTGCTTCCACTCTCCGTTTTCTAAATGGAAGACATAAACAGCTCCCGTATCCACTTTTCCTGGTAAAGCATCAGCATATGGTGCACCCACAAAAGCCCATTCCCCAGTGATAGCAACAGAGTGACCGAACCAGTCAGTTTTTAACTCAGGAGGTTGCAGCCTATGTTTTTGCTTCCACTCTCCGTTTTCTAAATGGAAGATATAAGCAGCTCCAGCATCACCAGCAACGCCTGGAATATCAGTTAATCTTGCGCCGACAATAGCCCATTCTCCATTTATGTCAACACACTGCCCGAACCAGTCGTTAGATTTTAACTCAGGAGGTTGTAGCTTTTGTTTTTGCTTCCACTCTCCGTTTTCTAAATGGAAGATATAAGCAGCTCCACCATCACCAACATTTGGAGCCTCAGCAAGGCGTACACCAACAATAGCCCAGTCTCCATCGATAGCGACAGAGTCGCCGAAGTAGTCACCAGCTTTTAAATCAGGAGGTGCTAGCCTATCTTTTTGCACCCATACTCCACTTTCTAAATGGAACATATAAGCAGCTCCACCATCAGGTTTAACGACATCGCTTAAAACTGTGCCAACAATAGCCCACTCTCCATTGATATCAACAGAGTAGCCGAAGTAGTCAGCAGCTTTCAATTCACGAGGTTGCAGCCTCTGTTTTTGCAGCCATGAGCCATCGTTCTGTAACTGAAAAATGAAGGCAGCTCCAGCATCACCAGCAACGCCATCTATATCATCTAAATGTGCGCCGACAATTAGCCATTGTCCACTGGTAGCAGTTGCCGTGCCGAAGCGACTGGCGTCCCAACCTGGGTTAGTTTCAAAGATTCTTTGAATTTCCAACCACCTTGTTTGAGTCTGGGGAACTGGTAGTTCAATAGGTGGTGGCGAAGTTGGGTAAAACGAACGAGTGACGGTTACAGGTGAGCTAGGAGATAATTCTTCGGTGGCATCTGCAAAACCACCTTTCTGCCCAATGAGTGCCCATGAGCCTTGGAATTGCAGGTCTCCAAATTTAGTGCTACCAATTGATAGAAAAGCCTGTACAACTGCGTCGTATGCTTCAGTGTACAGGTTGGCAATGGCATCATCTTTAACGGCAAGTGCCACTATTTGTCCAGTTGGAACACTTTTGATAAAATCAGCAAACCTTGGGGCATTGCCTGGGAGAAATGTATCGAAGTTGGCTTTACTGAGCACTTGACCCGTTGTTTGGTCAAAAACTGCTACATTTAATCCTCTGCCAGAGATCAAGCCAATGTCTGTGCCATTGATGCTAATACGCGCAAAGTTGCCGCCTTTTGCACCTGCTGATTCTACTTTCAGAGTGAAGGTTATGTTGCTCATATGTTGTGGTGAAAATTCACTTTCCAGATAAACTTGAACGTTCTAGATCAACTTGAATGCTAAGTAAACCATTTCATAAATCCATGACGAAATGAGCTACCTACTGGTAAAGCTTTGGGAGACTCAATAACGCTACGAACCTGTGAAATCTTGTACTAAAGAAATATTCCAACACGGATAGATTAGGCTAATCAAACCGCTACAAAAGCTTAGATAGTCGCCTCAAATTTCCATTTTTGGTTATCACTTCCCCCTAAGTCATACTGTATGACATTAGCTGAATTTTCCGTGCTACCGTCTTTTACATCCAAAACTTTGCCACTGTGTTTAGCAACAATGTAGAAATAGCCATCTCCTGCTGCTAGCAAATACCATTTTTGGTTATCACTTCCCACGTTATCATACTGGATTATGTTCACCAAATTTTCCTGGCTACTACCTGGCACATCTAAAACCTTATTGCTATGCTTGGCAACCAGATTATAAGAGCCATCTTCTGCTTTTTTTAACAACCATTTCTGGTTATTACTTTTTGCGTTGTCATACTGTATTATCTCAGCTAAATTTTCCGTGCTACCGTCTTTTACATCCAAAACTTTGCCACTGTGTTTAGCACTAATGAAGTAATATTGTCCTCCGAGAGGTGTGGCATCAGGTTTAGTAATGGGTTGGGAAGGAGGACTTACAGGAACAAATTCCCATTGCTGACTCAGATCACCGTTAGCTCCTTTGATTGGAGCAAGAACAACCGGAGCAAATAACTCTTGACTACCTCCTAAAATCTCTAGCACTAAGCCAGTTATCTTACTTTTTATAACTCCTTCCTGTGTGATGATCCATTGCTGACTAACTGTACTTTGAGATGGGTTGACAACAACTAAGTTATAAGGGTCAAGCTTACCATCTTTAGCATCTAGCACAAAACCATTGAGCCTACTTACTATTAAGCCTTGCCCATTAATTGACCATTGCTGATTAGCTGCACTAGTGGCTGAATACAAAACAACTGGTGTCCCGGCTTCTGGATTACTTCCTGCAACATCCAATACGTAACCAGTGAGCTTGCTTTTGATGAAAAAGTAGCCCGAAAGATTGGGTAAACTCATGTTTTTCCTCTTAGCTAAAAAGTAGCTTTACTAAACATTTAAAATATAGCGCTTTTTTGGACAAAATTATCAATTGATTAATTATTAATATTTATTTAATGACCAGGGCTATTTCATTCTCATTTATTAGCGATTGAAGAATAACTCAGGATTCAGAATATAAGGGGAGCTAAAATCATGCACACTGTGCGTATCAATAAAAATTCAAAAATTCTGAGTTCTAAATTCTGTGTTCTGACTACTTTCTTGTACAACTGTGTGGGAAGTAGTGACGGTAATCTCCCCCAGCCAAATTTAAAATTTGGGGGTTTACAATAATTAGTGGGGGTTTGAATCACCTACTAATTGAATTCTACATTCAGCTATCTGCGTTCTTCTTCAATATTGCTGAATTTTCACCTATGTGTTCTGCGTTCTTTTTTGTTAAATAAACCTCCTACCTTCGTGGTTGATTTGTCCCCAATCATAAGGAGTTAATCTCGCTCATCCCAGCTATATCGTGGGAGCGCAAATCACACATACTGTAGAGATGTTCCACTCTTTACGTTTTCACGACGACTGTTAAACTTCGTCTACGTTGATAATCGTAGTTTTCTGTCAAGACTTAGATAGGTGCTTCCTTACGTCGATTGGGACACATCTGAATAAGAGCGAAACTCCAGTTCTCAAAATGGATGAGGTTTAATTAAACGGACATGATATTACTATCAGGATTTTGATATTTTATTTTATGCAAAAACTTTGAAAATTATTCCCTAATAATATACTGTTATTAACTTGGTATTGCAAGTCGTACATATATCTTTTTTTATATTTTTTTACAGATACACTTACGTATTTTGACGAGACATAAGGCTTTCCGATTACTTTTAACAGCTAATAATGACGTTAAGTCGTAGTTTGTACGTAAGTACTAATAAAATCTTTTGAATCTAAAACTAAAAAAAATAATAAATGTTGATGCATACATCAGGGTAAACGCACCTTATTTTGTAAAAATTTTACTTGACAAAAACGCGGTGAACAGAATGCTGACTTTTTCCTTAAGTCTCAAGACGTTGCAAATGCAACGTCTCTACAAAGGTTTTTATTTCACGCAAAATCATTTTCATCCCTGAATTCAGCAACACCAAAATCCTCTTTCCTTCTGCCTTACTTCTGGGGTGAGGGGTTGAGGCACGATTGACGAATTTTACTCTCTCTGAAAAAATAAAAGTGAAAATGCACCTTAGCTTACGAATTTGAGTCATGAAAGCTCTGCGTCGTCAAATACGTTCAGCGTATGGAATACGCAAACTGAGTTTTCTGCTGCTGATCGTATTACTGTTAGCTTTAGATACTTGCGGACAAGAGTCTATAGTACAGACCCAATCAGAACTAAAAGCGAAATCAGGGCAAAATCAAATCATGGAGACTGAATCAGGAGTACCAACCCAATCAAATAACAGACAGTTATTCAAATGGAAGAGTGTTAATATTCAGGGTATGGGCTACGTTACCGGTTTAGCGATCGCTCCAATATCGCCTAATGATGTCTACATCCGTACCGATGTCGGTGGTGCATACCGCTTCATCCGGAAAACAAATCAATGGCTTCCCCTCTTGGATATGTTTGATACTAACTTTGCCGCCGGCGGAATAGGTATAGAAAGCATCGCTATAGATCCGACACAACCTAAGCGCGTTTATGTGGTGACAAGACATCCCTATTCGACGGTCAAGGTTAACGACAATACCAAAGATGGTAGGATGCAATACAAGTATGCTGGGGAAGTCATGGTTTCCGATAATCGGGGAGAAACCTGGAAACCGACTGGTTTAGGAACAAATAATGTCTTCGTAGGTCCAAACCAAGCTTACCGTTCCGATACAGGTGAGCGGTTAGCAGTCGATCCGAATAAGTCTGGATTGCTCTATTTTGCCTCTCGCAGAAATGGTCTTTGGAAAAAAGATGGTGAGCAAAAGTGGAAAAGTGTCTTGGGTGGACTACCAGATCCGAGCAGCTTGCCGGGATATAAAAATCCTAACGGATCTGACAATGAAGATATACCAGGTTTTACATTTGTCACTTTTGACAAAAATAGCGGCAGTTTGAACAATCCCAGCCAAATTATATATGTTGGGGTTCATGGTAGTGGTGTATGGCGCAGCATCAACGGCGGCACGTCTTGGAGTAACATTGCAGGCGGTGACGATCCATTGCGGAGTGCGATCGCCTCTGATGGTACACTTTATGTTAGCTTCGGCACCATCGCTAACAACGGAAATCAAGCCAAGGGTGGCGTTCGTCAGTACAAAAACGGCGCTTGGACAGACATCACCCCCGACGGTACAGACAAAGTTTACTCAGCCGTCACCGTGCAACCAAATCAAGCAAATACGGTGATGGCAATTTCCGACAAGTATGTCTACCGTTCCACCGACAGTGGGAAAAACTGGAAAAAGCAGACAATGTACATGGGTGCATATGATGCCAATAATCCGAAAGACCCAGTTAACTCTTCTGCTCCCGGCTATTATCAATCTTTCGCTGCAACCGGCGCCTCAGTAGCAGTCATCGACCCCAGCAACCCCAAACAAGTCTGGTGGACAAACGGTTGGGGTGTAGCGCGTACAGATGATGTTACCGTTGCCAACCCCAATTATAAATGGCTGATGAACAATTTGGAGGAACTCGACGTAAATATTTTGCGGGTTCCCCCAAAGCCCAAAGCACAAGGAGGCGCCGATTTATTGAGTGCGGTGCAAGATATGATCGGTTTTCGTCACGAAAACCGCAATTTGGTACCAAATGCCAAATTTGACCCGGAGGGCATTCCCATCAATCCTGGGTACAAATGGGCTAACCCTGATTGGAAAGTATATCCGCAGCCCTTTCCCCACGTAGCGGGGGCAACAAGCATGGATTATGCTTACAAAAAACCCGATTACGCTGCTTTTGTTGGCTTTCATCAGTGGCAGGGTTTCTGGTCAATCCACGGTATGACTAGCGATAATGGTAAAACGTGGAAAGCGTTCGAGTCAATCCCCCAAGAAAATTTCTGGAAAGCTGATAAATCTGCCACCGAAGAAGTAAGAGCGATCGCAGGTCAGATTGCGATGTCGCCGACAAACCCGCAAAACATGGTTTGGGTACCGACTTGGGGACCTTGGACGCATTATACCATAGATGGCGGGAAAACGTGGCAGCTAGCCCAAAATTTAGACCATGACCCGAAGCCAGAACCCTACGACCCAAAGAACAACGACCATATTCACTATCAAGCGTTACCGAGGGCTTGGGCTAATAGTATTTCTCCTTGGGTAAGTGCGTATATTTTGGCAGCCGATCGCCAAGATCCACAAGGCAAAACGTTCTATTACTTCACTAGTTGGACATTTTACTACAGTACCGATGGCGGCGCAAACTGGAGAAAAGGCGCGTCTAGCAACTTTCCTACATGGCTAGTTCGTCCGGCGATCGTTCCTAATCCGACGCGGCAAGGTGATGTCTGGATGAGCTTTTCTCGCAATCAGGAAGATGTCAAAGGTAACAAATTGTACCGCTCTTTAGACGGTGGCAAGACTTTTAATCCAGTTGCATCGGTGGATAGCTGCGAGTTCATGACTTTCGGGAAGGGTTCCTCGGATGCGAATCCGTATATTTACATCTTTGGGCGTGTAAATGGTGCAACCCAAGATACAATGTACAAATCAGAAAACATGGGTAAAAACTGGATTCAAATTAGTAACCCAAATTTGCAGCAATTTCCCGGACTGACTTATTTGGAAGGTGATATGCGATCGCCTAACCTTGTTTATGTCGGTTTATTAGGTCGTGGGATTATGTATGGTGAGGGTTCTAAACCCAGCATCTAAGATTTCTCGAAACACCACCAGGTGTAACTTTTTTAGAACCCAATATTCTAGAATACCTGCTTGTGCATAGATTTTGCTTTTTGTCTCTAAATCTTTTTCTAAACTAGAGCAATGTCGTTAGCGATCGCTAGTGTTGTCGATAAAAACAAAAATTTATATAAGTTTATAAACTCTATAGTAACTCAGACTAATTCCGCAGCTAAAAGCCTACCATCTTCACGGATTCTATAATCTGTTGATTTGTTATTAAAGTTTAGGATTACATATTTTCAAACAAAAAAACGGTAGAGTATTAATTGCTCTACCGTTTTTTAATTTCGGATTTAATCTAAAAATCTCAAAATTTCAAATTTACTCAGCGACTGGGATCAATAATTCCCGCTGCTGTCCACCACTAACTCGCACTGTACCGCTTTCATCGACATCAACGACGGCTGTATCACCCTCTTTGATGCGACCGGAAAGAATTTCCTCGGCGAGGCTATCTTCTAACAAGCGCATAATCGCCCGACGTAAAGGTCTTGCACCATAGCTGGGGCTGTAACCTTCTGTAATCAAGCGGTCTTTGAAGCGATCGGTGACTTCTAGGACGATACCCTTTTCTGTCAGACGACCAAACACTTCTTTGAGCATGATTTCAGCGATTTCTGTCACCTCTAGCTTGCTCAACTGACGGAAGACGATAATTTCATCTAATCGGTTGAGGAACTCTGGACGGAAGTACTGCTTGAGTTCTTCGTTCACCAAAGTCTTAATTCTGTTGTATTGCGTCTCGCCGGCGTTATCGGTGAACTCGAAGCCGATGCTGGAAGCACCTTTTTCAATTACCTTGGAACCGATGTTGGATGTCAAAATCAGCAAGGTGTTCTTGAAGTCTACAGTCCGACCTTTGGCATCAGTTAATCGTCCGTCTTCAAGAATTTGCAGCAGCATGTTGAATACATCTGGGTGCGCTTTCTCGATTTCGTCGAATAACACGACGGTGTAAGGACGACGGCGCACGGCTTCGGTCAATTGACCGCCTTCGTTGTAGCCGACATAACCAGGAGGCGAACCAATCAGTTTGCTGACGGTGTGGCGCTCCATATATTCAGACATATCTAGGCGAATCATTGCTTCTTCGGAACCGAAGAAGTAACTCGCCAAGGATTTCGCCAACTCAGTTTTACCAACACCAGTAGGACCTGAGAAGATAAAGCTGGCGATTGGTCGATTAGGATTTTTCAAACCGACACGAGCGCGGCGAATGGCACGAGAAACTGCTTTGACAGCATCTTCTTGACCGATGAGGCGCTGATGCAGGGTGTCTTCCATGTGCATCAGCTTTTCGGATTCGGATTCGGTGAGTTTGTTCACCGGAACTCCTGTCCAAGATGCGACAATGTGGGCGATGTCCTCTTCGGTGACGACGGGTTCTAAACCTTCTGTGCCGGATGCGTTGGTTTTGCTTTGAGCGATCGCCCGAATTTCGGCTTTGATTTCCATTTCGCGATCGCGCAGTTCCCCTGCTTTCTCAAAGTCTTGACCGCGCACTGCGTCATCTTTGTCTTTCAATATCAGACGCAGCTCTTTATCTAACTCTTTAGCTGCCGGTGGCAATTGCGAGTTAATCAAGCGGACGCGAGAACCGGCTTCGTCAACCAAGTCGATGGCTTTATCTGGGAGGAAGCGATCGCTAATATATCTATCAGACAATTTCGCTGCCGCGACTAAAGCTTCATCGGAGATTTTCAGCTTGTGGTGCTGTTCGTAACGGTCACGAAGTCCGTACAAAATCTCGATTGTTTCATCAACGCTTGGTTCCCCTACCATCACTGGTTGGAAGCGTCGCTCTAACGCTGCATCTCGCTCGATGTGTTTGCGGTATTCATCAAGGGTTGTCGCACCAATACACTGCAATTCACCTCTTGCCAAAGCTGGTTTGAGGATGTTTGCCGCATCAATAGCACCTTCTGCCGCACCTGCACCAATAAGGGTGTGAACTTCGTCAATCACGAGAATGACGTTGCCTGCCTGACGAATTTCGTCCATGATTTTCTTCAGGCGTTCTTCAAATTCACCCCGGTACTTGGTACCAGCTACGAGCAAACCGATATCGAGAGTGACTACGCGCTTATCTTCTAAGATGTCGGGGATATCTTTGGTGGAAATGCGTGTCGCCAAACCTTCAGCGATCGCCGTTTTCCCTACACCAGGTTCCCCAATCAATACTGGGTTATTTTTGGTGCGCCGACCCAAGATTTGAATCACCCGTTCAATTTCTTTTGCGCGTCCTACTACTGGATCGAGCTTGCCGTCTACTGCCATTTGGGTCAGATTCGAGCCAAATTCGTCCAACGTTGGGGTTTTTGTCCGACCCGATGAACCACCTGGAGAAACTTCGGCTGTTTCTCCCAGCATTCTAATGACTTGGGTTCGCACCTTGGAAAGATCCACACCGAGGTTTTCCAGAACTCTGGCTGCTACGCCTTCCCCTTCGCGGATCAAGCCCAACAGCAGATGCTCGGTACCAATGTAGTTATGTCCTAATTGGCGCGCTTCTTCCAAGGATAGTTCTAGAACTCGCTTTGCCCGTGGCGTAAAGGGAATTTCCACAGCCACAAAGCCTGAGCCTCGACCTATGATTTTTTCTACTTCAATCCGAGCGTCTTTGAGATTGACGCCCATTGATTTCAGCACCTTAGCCGCCACTCCGGTACCTTCGCCAATTAGACCCAAGAGGATCTGCTCAGTACCGACAAAATTATGCCCAAGACGGCGTGCCTCTTCTTGAGCAAGCATGATTACCTTAATGGCTTTTTCTGTGAAGCGTTCAAACATAGTTTCGTTGATCCCATCACCTGCGTCGTGCCGGTATGCTGATTTTAGCATAAGCTCTAAGTTTGGGTGTCTGTATAAACAGATAGACATCCAAGGGCTAACACTCCGGTTAATCAGATAATTATTAACTTTTTATTACTTTGATGTGGTCTGTATACTGATAACTTTGATTTTAGACCCTCGATTTCACTGCAAAAAACGGGTTTTGGGTGTTTTTTTCGCCCTTCCCAAAGGAAACTTAATATCATGTTATGGTGTCATTTTCAATACACGTTAATACAATATTTAAATATTTAATATATTTTTGAATCATGGGGCTAATTAGATTAGAAATACTAATATTTATTTGAAAACTAACTGCCACTCAGACTGACTCAAGCGATCGCATATTGTGGTATGCCATGTAGCCAACGTTTGGGTAAATTCTGGCTGTTGCATTTCTCCAGTCCACAAAACTAGGGCATCTTCACCGTTATCTCGGTAATAACCGCGTCGCCGCCCTGCTGTTTTGAAACCAAATTTTTGATATAAAGATATTGCTGCGGTGTTGGAAACACGCACTTCCAGAGTGGCTCGCTCTAAACCGCGATCGTAAGCTCGAAGCAAAAGCGAATATAGTAAAGCTGCACCCAAACCTTGACGGTGGTAGTGAGGATGAACAGCCACAATCGTAATGTGTGCTTCATCCACAATTGACCAAAAGCAACCCATTCCCAGCATTCTGGAGCTAGAGAAGTTGGAAAATAATCCGAGTAATTCAGTGTTGGGACTTTCTAGCTCTCGTTGGTAAGCTTCTAAATTCCACAAACCGCCAAAACAGGCTTGATCTACTTCTAAGGCTGCACTCAGATCATCTGGTGTCAGTGGTTGAATTTCTAATGCTAATGAGATCACAATTATCAATAATGGGACAACGGGTCGCTAAACTGAGAATCGGGGTATCCACTCACGCCCGTAATTAAAACAAGGACAACTCTTATATTTATGGTATCGACTCACCCGGCAGGTATTCAACATTCTGGTAGTCAGTATTTACCGGAAACAAGCAGTAAAAATGCCAAATTGTCGCCCAATCAGCAACTTTTACCCTTAACTGCCAGAGTTAATAGTAATGACTGCCTGGAAATAGGTGGCTGTGATGTCACAACTCTAGTTCAGCAGTTTGGTACGCCTTTATATATTTTGGATGAAGAAACGCTCATTGGCGCTTGTCAGCAATACCGAGATTCTTTTAAGCAATATTACAAAGGTGAATCTCAGGTATTGTATGCTTCTAAGGCTTGGAGTTGTTTGGCAATTTGTGCGATCGCTGCTGATCAAGGTTTAGGTGTAGATGTAGCATCAGGAGGGGAACTTTACACGGCACTACAAGCGGGTGTCAGTCCTGATAAAATTTACCTTCATAGCAATAATAAGTCTCGCCAAGAGCTAGTTTTTGCCATTGAATCTGGTTGCACCATCGTGGTGGATAACTGGTATGAGTTGCATACTTTGGTGGAGATAGCTCTTGAAAGGGAGACAAGGGGACAAGGGGGACAAGGGGGACAAGGGGGACAAGGGGGACAAGGGAGACAAGGGAGACAAGGAGACAAGGAGACAGGGGGACAAGGTGAAATTTCTTCCCCCACTCCTCCCATCCCCCTCTCCCCCACTCCTCCCATCCGAATAATGCTGCGGCTGACGCCGGGAATTGAGTGTCACACTCATGAGTATATTCAGACAGGACAGCTAGATAGTAAATTTGGCTTCGATCCGAATGCGCTGGATGAATTGTTTACTTTTGTCAGTAAGCAATCTGCTCTTAACTGTGCGGGATTACATGCTCATATTGGTTCTCAGATTTTTGAACGTCAACCGCATCGCGATTTAGCTGCTTTGATGGTGCAATGGTTGAGTAAAGCTGCTAGTTACGGCTTAAGTGTCACAGAATTAAATGTTGGTGGCGGTTTGGGCATTAAGTATATAGAATCAGACGATCCACCAAGCATTGAAGAGTGGGTGAAACCGATTTGCGAAGTGATTACCGATGCTTGTGAAGAAGAAAATTTACCTTTACCAAAGTTATTATGTGAACCAGGGCGATCGCTAGTTGCCACAGCTTGTGTCACTGCTTATACGTTAGGATCATCCAAAGTTATTCCGGGAATCCGTACCTACGTAGCTGTAGATGGAGGAATGTCTGATAATGCACGACCGATTACTTACCAGTCAGTTTACCGGGCAGTAGTCGCCAATCGCATGTCAACTCCCTTAACCGAAACAGTGACAATTGCTGGTAAACATTGTGAATCAGGGGATATTCTCATAAAAAATGCCCAACTGCCAAAAACTCAACCCGGAGATATTCTCGTAGTAATGGCAACTGGTGCGTACAATTACAGTATGGCATCTAACTACAATCGCATACCGCGATCGGCAGCGGTTATAGTCAAGGATGGCGAAGCAAATTTAATTTTGCAGCGCGAAACTTATCAAGATTTGATTAGACAGGATTGCCTACCAGAAAGACTAAAGAAAGATTTTGGATAAAGCCTGAAGACTGAAAGATCGGATGAAGAACAAAGGATAGAGAATGAAAATTTTAGACTTCATGCTTGATAATTCATACTTCATACTTTATCTTTCATCTTTCATACTTTATACTTCATACTTTCACGCCAGATGTCATGGGAGATTGGTGGAAGCAATGGCTGATAAACCTGGGACAGTCTGGGTCTTTGCTGCTTGAGACTCTGGATATAGTCTTAGTACTGGCGCTGACTTACATGATCCTAGTTATTATTAGTGAGCGCCGGACTCTGTGGATGGTGCGAGGATTTATTGTGTTGATGCTGGCGTCAGCTCTCAGCGGCAGATTGGGGCTACCACTGTTAAATTTTGTATTGGAAAAGTTGGTGATTGGCTGTGCTGTGGCTATGGCTGTAGCCCTCCAATCAGAGTTTCGACGATTTTTGGAACAATTGGGACGTGGGGAATTACGTTCGTTATTTCTACCATCGAATCGGACAGTCCCCAAGTCTGATAGTGTGATTGATGAAATTGTCGATGCAGTTAAAGAACTGTCGAAAAACCGGATTGGCGCTTTGCTAATTTTGGAAACTAGCGGTCCAATTGACGAGCGCGATTTTTCTGTGCCGGGAGTCAAGCTGAATGCGGAAGTTTCTAAGGAACTGATACAGACAATTTTTCAGCCGAAAACTCTTTTGCACGATGGGGCGACGATGATTCGTGGCTCGCGGATTGTGTCATCTGGTATAATTTTACCGCTTTCGGGACGCACAGCCTCGCGCCAGTTGGGAACACGCCACCGGGCAGCGATGGGAATCACTGAGCGAGTCGAAAATTGCATTTGTGTGGTTGTATCAGAAGAAACGGGTTCTATTTCTTTAGCGGAAAGGGGAATCCTAAATAGACCGCTGACACTCACGAAGCTGAAAGAGTCTTTAGAGGCTCGATTATCGCCAACTGTAGATCGGGAAGCTGTGGCTCCAGGTCTGTTAAGCTTGGTACGTCAAATTCGTAGTAAGGCACTAGCCCTAATTTCACGTTTACTTGGATTACCATCGACCGCTTCGCGAGATAAAAAATGACAGTACACCATACACAACTGCAATATTTGCCGGCTGATTTAAAGCGAGAATTACTCCCCAAACACGTTGCGGTGATTATGGATGGCAATGGTCGATGGGCTAAACGTCAAGGACTACCCAGGTTTATCGGTCACAAGCACGGTGTTGATGCTTTGAAGGATTTGCTTCGTTGTTGTAAGGATTGGGGAATTGGTGCGCTGACGGCTTATGCTTTTTCGACTGAGAATTGGAAAAGACCTCAGGAAGAAGTTGAATTTTTGATGACTTTGTTCCAAAAAGTTTTGCGTCAAGAATTGCGCGAAATGCTGGAAGAGAATGTGCAAATTAGGTTTGTCGGAAATTTGCCCGCTTTACCGCGTATTCTTCAAGAAGAAATTTCCCGTTCAATGGAAGAAACTAAGGATAATCGCGCTATCCGATTTACCGTTGCCACAAACTACGGTGGACGAGAGGAAATTTTACAAGCTTGTAGAGCGATCGCTGATCAAGTAAAGCAAGGTTTACTTCAACCTGATGAAATTGATGAAGCGACTTTTGAACGTCATCTCTACACCGCAGGAATTTGTGACCCAGATTTATTAATCCGCACTAGTGGGGAAATGCGAATCTCAAATTTCCTTCTCTGGCAAATGGCTTACGCGGAAATTTATATCACCGAAACTCTGTGGCCCGATTTTGACCGCGCCGAATTTCACCGCGCTTTATCTGCTTATCAGCAACGAGAAAGGCGGTTTGGTAAGGTGTGAAGAGGAAGCGTGGTGTGGAGGAAGCGTGGTGTGGAGGAAGCGTGGTGTGGGGGAAGCGTGGTGTGGGGGAAGCGTGGTGTGGGGGAGTGGGGGAGAAAGAATTGTCCCCTTGTCTCCTTGTCCCCTTGTCCCCTTGTCTCCCACACCACCCCTCCCCCCATCTCCCCCTCCCCCCTTCCCCC
>NZ_JAOWRF010000385.1 GCF_025753815.1 Plectonema radiosum NIES-515
GACAAGGGGGACAAGGGGGACAAGGGGGACAAGGGGGACTGGTTGTTAACCACTAACCACTAACCACTAACAACTAACCACTAACAACTAACAACTAACAACCAACCACTAACAACTATGTTGCATCGCCATCGAGAACAATTTCCAGCTTTAGCTAATAAGACTTATTTTAACTATGGGGGACAAGGACCGATGCCGCAAAGGGCGCTGGATGCGATCGCTTTATCGCAAGCACACATCCAAGATATAGGTCCTTTTAGTGATGAGGTGTATCGCTGGCTGACGTCAGAATATAAAGCAGTAAGAGAGGCGATCGCACAGGAATTAAATGCACCACCCGAAACAATCTCTCTCACGGAGGATGTAACTGTTGGTTGCAATATTGCTATGTGGGGTCTGGAGTGGCAAGCCGGCGACCATATGCTGCTTACAGACTGCGAACATCATGGTATTGTGGCGATCGCACAGGAAATTGGGCGCAGGTTCAAAGTAGAAATTACCACTTGCCCTGTAATGGCAACTTTAAATGAAGGCGATCCTGTTGATGCGATCGCCCAACACTTACGCCCTAATACTCGCTTGCTAGTGTTGAGTCATATCCTCTGGAACACCGGTCAACTTTTGCCCCTTGACAAAATTGTGGAAGTGTGCATAAATAACAATGTCAGAATTCTTGTAGATGCTGCACAGTCTGTCGGTTCAATGCCTTTGAATTTAACAGAATTGGGGGCAGATTTTTATGCTTTCACGGGTCACAAATGGTTGTGTGGTCCTGGGGGTGTGGGTGGTTTGTATGTGCGACCAGAAGTCAGAGAAAGCCTGAAACCGACTTTTATCGGTTGGCGTAGCGTTGTTACAGATAATCAAGGGCAGCCTGGAGATTGGCATCCTGATGGACGACGCTATGAAGTGGCTACTTCAGATTTTCCCCTATATCCTGGCTTAAGGGAAGCGATCGCTATCCATCACGAATGGGGAACACCTGAAGAACGTTATCAGGAAATTCGCCGTTTGAGTGAATACCTTTGGCAAAGTTTGGCAACGCTACCCCATGTCAAATGTCTGCGGACTTCCCCACCAGAAAGCGGTTTAGTCTCGTTTCAACTCACAAATAACAAACCCCAAGCTAGCCTGCAACTGGTACGATTTTTAGAGTCACAAAAGATATTAACTCGAACAATTGCCGATCCAGATTGTGTACGCGCTTGCGTCCACTACTTTACACTAGAATCGGAAATTGACCAATTAATTGAAGAAATTCAAACATTTTGCAAATAAGTAATGGGCATTGGGCATTGGGCATTTTTTCCCCTTGTCCCCCTTGTCCCCTTTTCCCCCTTGTCCCCTTTTCCC
>NZ_JAOWRF010000132.1 GCF_025753815.1 Plectonema radiosum NIES-515
GAAAGTTGACACTCCCCGCTCGCTCAGAGACGGGGATTCTCAAGAATACAAAATCTTAGTAGACCTTGATTCTTAATGGCTGTGCCAAACAGCCTCTAGACAGTCCGGTAAAACCATTCTGCTTACTTTTGCGTCCAATATTTGCAGCACCGTTAGTATCTGAGTTAATCAAATGCCCGTCCTTACTTCTATACAATCCACGCTTAACTCGTTTACCAGAAAACTGGTAGATAGTTGGCTTGTCGGCATTGTAAATAGGCAGGTCGTCACCATCCAAAGCACTCGCTTTGCTAGTGTAAGATTCCTCTTGTTCTTGATAGACCAACCCATATCGCTCACAGAGAGATTTGAGTTTATTTCTCAAAGAGTAAAAGGGAATCTGGACAAAGTTTTGGTTATTCCGGCTGCCAATATTGATGCCATCTTTCATGCCAATATTGAAACCAACAATCAGGCGTTCAATTTTGGTATTGATGCAATGGTCAACAATCAGTCTAGCCGCTTTATTCAAATAGTCTCTAACTTGGCTACTACGGTTGATGTACAGTCTCGACTGACGTTCGGTGAGTTGCTTAATCCCCTGCAAGTCTTTAATAGATTGCAGTCTGGCATTCTCTTTGTTGAACCACTGGTTAATAGATTTGAGTTTGCGACCATCCACGATAAAGGATGCCCCGTTGGTGTCAACACAAGTAGCCAAATTATTAAGCCCGAAATCAATCGCCAAAGCACTATCTTTGACTGTTTCTACAGCCTCGATTTCACATAAAGAAATATACTCAACTTCAAAGAATCGAGCGTCGTACTTGGGGTGAATCCTCACTTCTTTGATTTTAGCTGGGTCGAGACGTTCGGGAAAGTCAATTACAACTTCGCCAAATTCCTTTTTGAAGGCGTTCGACATTGGTACTTTGAACTTCCCGTCTTTGACCTTTATTCGGGGAATTATCAAAACAAAATAGCCTTCTTTAGGCAGGTAGTGAGGAAGTCTCACTTTCTGTTGAAATGTTCCAGATCGAACCGCTTTAATCAATCCATAGAAGCTGCGAAACGTTCTGTCTACTACCTTCAATGTTTGTTGTGCAATATCAGTGTTGAGAATTTGATAGTTCTCATTGTCTTTGCACAGATGGTAGGCAGACTCATAGCGCAAGTGCTTATGTTCTTGAAAGTAGTATTGTCGAACGGTGTAAAGACCCACGTTATACAGGTTCTTACTCAATCGACACAACTCTCTCAGAGCCAAGAACTCGGTCTTGCTAAGATCGCGTATTTGGTTTTTCTGAGTCAAGTACATCAACACTGCTTTCTACATATTTACAGTATATAGCGAAAGCTATGTATTT
>NZ_JAOWRF010000032.1 GCF_025753815.1 Plectonema radiosum NIES-515
GTGGGGGAGGGGGGGACTACTAACTACTAACACCAGTACAGACGTAAAGCGTGGGACATCTCTACCTAAGCACTAACTTCTATTCCTTACCGATAGAGCCAGACTCTTAATAGTGAGAGCAACTGTTCGGTATCAACGGGTTTGGTGATGTAGTCCGAGGCACCGGCAGAAATGCATTTTTCGCGATCGCCTTTCATCGCTTTTGCGGTGAGAGCGATCATTGGTATATTTTGAAATTCATCAAGAGCGCGAATGCCTTGCATTGTTTCATAACCATCCATTCCTGGCATCATCACATCCATTAAGACAATATTAATATTAGGATTGTTTTGTAGCATGGTAATGCCGTCTCTACCGTTTTCAGCATAAAAAATTTCCATTTGATAAGGCTCTAACAAACTAGTCAAAGCGAAGATGTTTCGGATGTCATCATCAACAATTAAAACTTTCTTGCCTGCTAGCACCGGGTCACTTTGGCGTAGCTGTTCTAATAATAACTGTTGGTCAATCGGTAAATTTGACTGAAGTCGATGTAAAAACAGTGATGTTTCGTCTAACAATCGTTCTGGGGAACGGGCATCTTTAACAATGATAGTGTCAGAAATGCGGCGCAGTTCTGTTTCTTCTTGATATGTTAACTCTTTGCCAGTATAAATAATGATGGGTAAATAATTTAGATTTGGTTGTTGTTTAATTTGCTCGATTAACTCAAAACCATTCATATCTGGCAATCCCAAATCCAATACTAAGCAATCAAAATGAGTCGTATTAAGTACTGTTAAGGCTTCTGTAGCTGTACCAACCGCAGTAATTGCCACATCACCGTTACCAATTAACTCAACTATGCTGCGACGTTGTAATTCATTGTCTTCTACTACGAGCAGGTTTTTTACTTTTCGTTCGACAAATGCCTTAATATTTCTCAAAGCGTGAAAAAGTGCTTCACTGGGAATGGGTTTTTGTAAATAGGCGATCGCTCCTTGTTGCAGACTTCGTTTTTGCCCTTCTTCAACTGTCATAATGTGAATTGGGATGTGACGGGTGTTAGGGTCGTGTTTTAAACGGTCGAGTACAGTCCAACCATCCATCATGGGTAAACGGATATCTAACATAATCGCAGCCGGTTGAAATTCTCGTGCCATTGCCAAACCCACATCACCACGAGAAGCCACCAAAGTTTTAAAGTTTTGTTCCCGTGCCAAATCGAGTAATATTCGGGCAAATTTCAAGTCATCTTCAATAATTAAAAGAGTGCGATCGCCAATCAGAATATTTTGGCGATCGTCTTCAATTGCCGACTCAGTGAAAGTGGGAGTGTCCGAGGGGGGGA
>NZ_JAOWRF010000315.1 GCF_025753815.1 Plectonema radiosum NIES-515
GAGCTAGTCTTAAGTTGATTAATTGATAGACAACTCTGTAAGATAAGGTAGAACTCTGTACAGTAGAAGTTAGATGTACAAACCACGCTTTCATAGGAAATGCCAGAATGCTTTTGTCAATCAAAACATGTTTGAAACTAAATTCATCTCAACGTGTTCTGATGTCGAAGCACGCGGGTATAGCTAGGTTTACTTACAACTGGGGTTTAGCTACATGGCAAGCTCTATATAAAGATGGCTATAAACCTAATCACAGATTACTTAGAACATTTTTCAATAATCACGTTAAAACTAATCCAGACTTAGCTTGGTTAAAAGAGAATGGGATCTGCCAAAAAACAACAGAGTTTGCATTTGAGCATTTAGGAGATTCTTATAAAAGATTCTTTAAAGGTATAGGCGCATATCCTAACTTCAAAAAGAAAGGAAGGTCAACCGATAGTTTTACTATTAATGCTAGTGGAAAACCAATAAGTGTTGGTGGTACTTGTATTAAGCTGCCTACTATAGGATGGGTTAAAACTTATGAAGGGTTGCCACATGTACAAACATCAAAATTTACGATATCTGAGCGTGCTGGCAACTGGTACATAAGCTTTGCTTTTGAACAAACAGCAGAGCAGTCAGCAGACAAAATATCGGTAGTGGGTGTTGACTTGGGGATTAATGAACTTGCCACTTTATCTACAGGAGTTGTGTTTAATAATCCTAGAGCCACCAACAAAATGAAGAAAAAACTAGCTAAAAAACAACGTCAATTAGCTAGAAAGGTAAAAGGTTCTAACCAATATATTAAACAAAAATTAAGAGTTGCCAAAATACACAAACGTACCAGTGATATTAGATTAGATGCCACACATAAAGCAACAACAATTATTAGCAAAAACCACGCGAAAATAGTTGTTGAGAATTTAAATGTTAGTGGAATGATGGCTAATCATAAATTAGCTGGTGCGGTGAGTGACGCCAACTTCTATGAATTCCGTAGGCAGCTAGAATACAAAACCAAATTGTTTGGTAGCGAAATAATACTTGCGGGTAGATTTTACCCCTCAAGTAAGACTTGTTCTAGTTGTGGGCACATTCAAAACATGCCATTGAAAGTCAGAACTTTTGATTGCCAAAAGTGTGGAATAATAATCGATCGAGATTTAAATGCTTCAATAAATCTCTCAAAGCTTGGGCAGGCAGTCGTTTTAAACGCGGATGGCTAAACCGTGTCTGGGCGTTAAGGGTTCTGGAGCCGACTCCACCCGTTGAAACGTCAACTAAAGATTGAATGTCTACGGATGTCCATGATTTAGATAGCAGG
>NZ_JAOWRF010000082.1 GCF_025753815.1 Plectonema radiosum NIES-515
ATTGCAGGCAACCGAGAAGCGCTATAATACAATACCGTTCAGTTAAGCCTGAAATCCTCTGTAGAGACGCGAAATTTCGCGTCTCTACATGCCGAAATCAATACCAAAAATCCTTAACACCAAGCGTATTGCGCTATAATAACTTTGCTTTTTCTGTTTATAATAAAAAACCCAGCGCGATCGCACTGGGCTTTTTGTTTAAAAACAATATTTTAAATTTTTCCTCTTCTTTGAGTGAAAATAATTTTAAACTGTCTTTGATTTGCGTTTGAGAAATGACCCAGCACTTACAGCACCGAAAGCTAGTAAACCTAACATAGAACTAGGTTCAGGAACACTAGTCAACTGTGCTACAGACCTATTAGTTCGGAAGATAGTGTAATGGGTGTTTCCAGAAGTTCCCGCTTGTAACTGACTATCAGTAGTGGTATTGAGAAACTCTGCGTTTTGGGCAATTCCAGAAATATTACCCCAAGGGCTGGTAGCATTAGCTCCTACTCCATTAGTTCCCCGGTATTGTGCACCAGTCCAATTCCCTGCTAGAATTTCCTCAGCCAATTCTCCGTTCTTTGGAAGATTTCCTTCAAAGCGATCGCCGTTGGACAAGTAACCCTGGTCACGTTCACCAACTGACACTTCCCGAGTAAAGGGGTTAGAGTTTTTGCTGATTATATATTCCCAATCGGTTGACTTACTAAGCAATGTCTGACCGTTAGAAAATTTAAATTGACCGAGCCAAGATTCATCTACGCTTTGATCGTCCCAGGCAACCACATATAAGTAATCCGCTGCATTCACTTTAAAATCAAAACTTTCTGGGGTAGACCAATTATATCCTCCTTGACTACCTGAGCTTCCGAGTTCGTTACGACCGACTAAATTCAGTGATTTTCCAGCTTTGTCTCCATAGAATAATCCGTAGTGATTATCTGCGGTTACGGTTGCGGTTGCGTTGAGCGACGTTGCCATTGCTTGACCTGTACCGACAATTGCTAGACCAACTGTGAGTAATGTGCCAGTTAAAAAGCTTTTTAAAGTAGTAAACATTGATTTATTTCCTTTCGATTTGTCCTATCGATACCTTGACACCTCGGATAAATAATTGTCTACTTTAAGTTCTATTTTTTACTAAAACCTTTTATTATTTTAATTGCGCTAAAGATGAGATAAAGTTCATCCGCAGAAAGGGTTACAAGATTCCATTTTTTCTAATAATTTAAGTGGATATATTTATGTTTTTTTTCTAAAAGTATATTTTAAATTAAATAGTATTCCGTACTTAAGTAAAGTCCACT
>NZ_JAOWRF010000294.1 GCF_025753815.1 Plectonema radiosum NIES-515
CTCTCCCCCTCATAATTCAGAGTGTAGCGGTCAATATCAGCACCTGAGAACTTATAATAAGGTCGAATTTGTTGTAATTGACGATTGGTTTCTAGCAATGGACGTGTATCCCAAAGACGAATATTGCGAATCGTCTGGTCATTTTCTTGCAAAATCGCTGCTGTTAATTCACCTTTGGGGTCAAAGGTTTGCGCTTCAATCTGATTTAAATTAAATGCCTGTCGGGTATGTTCAATCGTGCGCTGAATGTATGGACGTTCACGGGCAAGTTCATTCGGTTGAACGATGAAGCGTTGAACTGCCGAAGGTAATATTTTCCCAGAAATTGCCGCTACTATAACGTAAATTCCTACGGCGTAAATCAGTTGACGTGGGTAAGGAACCGATGTAAAGCTGGTTTTTTTCGCTTTGGACAAAACTATTACTCGCAATAGCAGGTAAACTGCGATCGCCAATGCTAAAAAACTCAACCAGGTATAAATTGGTAGCTGTATTTCCACAGCGGTATAACTAGCGCCGTAGTTTACACTATCAGTAGAATATAAAAGGTGGTAGCGCTGCAAGTAATAATGAAAAGCGATCGCTAACATCAGCAAGCTAGTTAAAGCGTTTAAATGCAGTCGTTGCGATACAGAAAAACCTTTAAATCTACCTTCACTCAGACTGTTGCCCGAAAGCAGATAAATTAATGCTATTGATGCTGTACTGTATAAAAGTAGTCCTAATAACCAAGATGCTAACAAGTCCCAAATCGGTAGAGAGAAGACATAAAAGTTAATATCTTTGTGAAATAGTGGCTCAGTTTGTTGAAAACTAACGTGATGGAAATACTGTAAAAATTTATCCCAGCGTGCAGAAAGCAGAAAACCGAAAAGTAAACTGATGAGTAATGCGATCGCATTTAACCAAAACTGATAATTACTCAAAATCAAAATTGTTAACCCCAGCAGCAATACAAGTGCTGAGTTTTGAGTGCCGAGTTTTGAGTAAAAAGAACTCAGTAAAGATTTTTCTAAAAAATGCCAAAAATTCAGGGTTTCCTGACAATAGTAAATTAAAATCAATCCCACCAGCGTACTCAGTCCTAGCACCACTGGTAGGAGAAAACGCAAACTCAGTCTTTGGGGAGATGGGGGAAGGGGGGGAGGGGAGTTAGGTAGAGACGTTCCACTGGAACGTCTGTACGGGAGTGAGGAATTATTAATTGCTTTGTCTCGTTGTCTCCAAGGAGTCCCCTTGTCCCCCACTCCCCCTTGTCCCCCACTCCCCCTTGTCTCCCACTCCCCCTC
>NZ_JAOWRF010000275.1 GCF_025753815.1 Plectonema radiosum NIES-515
AAATCCGTACATAACTGGCAAGAACGGTTAAGAGAAATTGTTGATAATCTGATTGAAAATATAGGAGGGTAGTTGTCAATAATAGTCTAGACTTGTCTATGTTATTGCTGGCTTAGGACTAACTCTACCATCACACCGTCGGAGTCAGTGTAGTATTCTTTCAGTCCAACATCTAACCCAACAGTATTACCCGTTGGCTCTATGTTCTCAGAACGGTCTACATCAATGCAAAACTGCACGTATACACCATCGGCACGTTTTACCAACCTAACCCGTTTTATTTGATTAATTTGGTAGAAATGAAGGTCACGAGTACCTTTTATCCTTAACCGACCGATACCTTTTTTGTCGGTAAAGTTGATAGATTTACGATCATCCGCTAATCGCCACCCTGAGGTTTTATATTCAACAGAGCGGCAATATGAGTGAAATTTGGGATAACCTTTTTTCCCAGAAATACTTTTTTTACAGTTGTCATAAAACCTGGAGATAGAAGACCATGCCCGTTCTGCGCTGGCTTGTCTAGCCATTGAGTTAAGTTCATTTGCAAAGGGAAATTCAGCCGCAAGTACAGCGCAATATTTCTGCAAATCATTTTTACCCGTGCCTTTAACATCCATCCATAGCCGAATACAGCTATTACGAATGAATTTTGCAGTTCTAATTGCATCATCTACTGCGATTATCTGCGTTGACTTCCCATAAGCTTTAAACTCAAATACAAGCATTGTTTTACCTCCTATTCTTATACTAGCATGTTCGGTGTAAGATATTTATGTGGTTGAAAAACTTTATACAATATTTACAGTGGCTTAAAAGCCACCGAGTCGTTTTTCATCCCCCATCTAAAGCACGGAAAACGGTACTACGTACCTGTTCCTTGGGGGCTTTCAAACTCCCGTCAGTTTCTTGTAACGGCTTAAGCCATCATAACTTCTGTTTTAAGGGCTGAAGCCCTTACTACAAATGAATATTCAACACAAAACCGCTCTCTTCGACTTACCCCACCTGCAAGACCAAGACAAACTGCATCGCTTATTGTCCTCAACCCTTCTGAGGAGATGGGGAGATGGGGGAGAGGGGGAGACAAAAAGAGGGGGAGAGTGGGGGAGGGGGAGAGGGGGAGACAAGGAAGAAAATTCACCTCATCCTCCTTGTCCCCTTGTCCCCTTGTCCCCTTGTCCACTTGTCCACCACTCCCCCCCCCCCCCCCCCCCCCCCCCCCGGCCGCCACCCCCCCCACCCTAACCAAATTAAAAA
>NZ_JAOWRF010000210.1 GCF_025753815.1 Plectonema radiosum NIES-515
TTTTACCTCAATAAGCAGAAGGCTCACACCATAACTGTACTCAGTTTGGTGTTGAGATGAATGCGAGTGAGGCAGGAGAGGATGCGTTGAATGTCTTTCTGCGTAGCAGGAACAATGATGGCGCATCAACGACTGGTGAACAAATTATTTTATTGACGGTTCCTTAACTTCTGGCAGACTATCAATTAACTCTTCAACTATAGCCGTAATAGTTTTATCCTTGATAGCCGCATACCATCGCAATTTTTCAATTCTGCGTGTAGAAATTCTCATGTTTAATTTAGAATCTTTCATAAATGTCCCACAAAGTCAACACATTTATGTTATCATAGTTTAGAAGGATGCAAAAAAAAATGAGAACTTCATACCAGTACAAGCTGAAACCAACAAAACAACAAATTATTGAATTAGACAGATGGTTGTCTATGCTAAGAGCGCAATATAATTATATGTTGGCAGACCGCTTTAACTGGTATGACGCTAATCGTTGTCCAATAAATGCTTGTCCGTTAATTTGCCACATCCCAGAACTAAGAGAAAAGCCTAACGTTTATAATCAGCAAAAATCTTTAACTCAACTCAAAGTCACTCACCCCTGGTACAAAGAAGTCTATTCTCAAGTATTCCAAGATGTAGCTAAACGAGTCGATAAAACATTTGAAAGATTTTTAAAGGGTGATTGTAACGGGAAACGTAGTGGTAGACCTAGATTCAAAGGTGAAGGTCAATACAAGACTTTCTCTTATCCACAAGTTAAAGCAGATTGCTTGATTGGTAATCAAATTACTTTGCCAAAGCTGGGTAAGTTTAAGGTTGTCGTACATCGATCAATACCAGATGGATTTAAAATTAAAACAGCTTCTGTAACTAAAAAAGCAGATGGTTTTTATATCACCCTGAGCCTTGAAAATACTACAGTTCCAACAATAAAACCTGATTTTGATGCTGATAAAATTATTGGTATTGACTTGGGGCTGAAAGAGTTTTTAACTGACTCTGAAGGTGTAGCTGTCCCAATTACTCAACATTATCGCAAGTCTCAAAAACGTTTAAAGCTTCTTCAAAAACGGGTATCTCGCTGTAAAAAAGGTAGTAACCGTCGTAAAAAAGCTGTTAATAAAGTAGCTAGACAACATAAAAAAGTAGCTGATAAACGGCGTGATTTTCACTTTAAGACTGC
>NZ_JAOWRF010000190.1 GCF_025753815.1 Plectonema radiosum NIES-515
CTTTTCCATTCTCTTACTAAGTATTTGCTGTTTGACAGTTGGCAGCATTTGATTGACTTCATGCTCTCGGATTCAGTGTTTTCCCTAACCACTGACTCCTCCTAGATTTTTGAATTTGGAATTGCTGCTATTGTCTACGTTGATAAAAAATTTGCCACAACGGTGCAACAGCAGGCATTGAATTCTCAACAAATTGGTTAATCAGTATTTACATAGTTTAGGAAGATACTTCTCCCCAGAAGGTGGTAATCGCAGGAGCAAAAACCGATGTATCTGGACTTGATGCAGGTTGTGAGACATATTTAGCACGAGAAAGCGATCGCCAAAATTCTATCGGTATCTCGTACATACAACGGTATTATCATTTCCCTTTGCTCCAACAACTCCACCAACCCAATTTCCATCTCCCTACCCTGATGAAATAAAATCCGCGCTGCTTTCTCCACCATCCGTGCTAATTCCGCACCTGTACAATTAACAGTTTTATTGACAATAAGTAAGTCGGCGCGAAAAAACCAAACTATGTAAAGATAAATAAATACGGAGAATTTATCTACCGAGGTGACTTACTTATGAGCGCTCGTCTGAGGGTATTTCTGACTTGTGACCAAGACAAAACTCTGTTGAACCTAAGAACTACGGATGTACCGCAGAAAGTTAAAGACCGAGCAGAGGTAATCAGGTTAAACGCACACGGCTGGTACGTGGAAAAAATAGCTGCTCATTTTAATTGGACTTCTCAGACTGTAAGAAAAGTCTTGCATAAATGGCGAAAACTTGGAATGGAAGGGCTTTGGGAGTTGCCAGGTCGAGGGGGAAAAACGAAGTATGACGAAGAAGATATAGTATTTTTGGCTATATTGTCTCAAAAAAGAACCACGTACATACAACAGTGTTCAATTAGCTCAAAAACTTTTTAGCGATCGCCAAATTCAACTGAGTCCCGACAGATTAAGACGGGTACTCAAAAAAAGGGGGTCATTTGGAAACGAGCAAGAAAAAGTCACCAAGAGAAACAAGATCCAGAAGTCAGAGAAATAAAGCAAGCCGATTTAGCTTGTACAGCAAGAAGCCCCACACCATACACGGAGTGTTGGTGATGGGATGAATTGCGAGTCAAAAACGAAACACCCTTGAAGATGTATTTCCGATAAATCGGAAACAGTCTTCAAGGGTA